>SLDV01000099.1 GCA_007125165.1 Geobacteraceae bacterium
GGAAGGTCAGTGTTACCAGCCAGCCAGGCGCTGGAAGCTGTTTTACTGTGGAATTGTCTCTTCCTCTGCTCGCTTCCTCTCACTCTGTTGTGGCACCTGAACATGCACGAGTGGTTTTTGTTGGTCGACACGCTGCCCAGCGGCAGTTGCTGCGTCTGGCCCTGACATCTTGTCCGGTTGCTCTGGCCTGTGTCGATGTTCTGGACGATGGTGTGGCCTTAAGCCGCGGCAGCGATGTTGTACTGATGATTCTTGATGCCGCCGATGTTACGGAAACAGAGTTGCGGGATCTGGCCGCACTGAAAAAAAGGCTTCCCCCTTGCTATCTGTTGTCTGATCATGATCTGGTTGACCAGGTCATTCCACAGCTTGCCGGTCGTTTAAGAAAACCGGTCTCCAAGACTGCATTGCAGGAGATCATCCATCCGTTGCTGGAGCAGGGTGAAACTCTTGGTTGCGCTGTGGCTGGAGAATCTGTCTGATGCGCCGTCTGGCTCTTTTTGCTGCCCTGTTGTGCTTTGTCGTTGTCGGCATCTTTCTGTTGTTCTGGTTCGGAGCGATGTTCCGTAGTTATCTTGGTACCGGGGAGGCGCTGGTCGTCCATGCTCCGGAGCCACAGCGGTTGCCGGCTGGAAGCACTGTGACTTTAAACCTGACGGGAACAGGTTTTGACCGGGATACGCGGGTCAGCCTGATGATGGATGTCAGTAATCAGGATATGATCATTCATCGTTACCCGCTGGATGGTTTTTTCAATACCAGCCTGATTATCGACGATCTCCTGCTGCTGGGTAGCAATGATGGACTGAAGCTGCTCAGTATTGCCGACCCTGAATCTCCGCGTTTACTGGAAACCTACCTGTCCGGGCGGTCTGTTCTTGATCTGCACTATGCCGATGGCCACCTGTTTGTTTCCTGCGGCCGTCTGGGTCTGGCAATCATGTCACTGCAACATAACCGACTTGCAGTCGAAGCCGAGATCTGGACCGGCGATACCACGACCACAAGCTATTTTCATAGTGGCCATCTGTACGTTAATACCTATGCCGGTGGCCTTATTGTTTATGTTCTGAACGAGTCGATGCAGGTCCGACAGGTTGGGCAGCTTCATTATGACAGCGTCATCAGGGGGATGGCCTTTTATGGTGACCGGCTTTTTGTGTACGACCGCCACGGCTTTCTTTACCTCTATGATTGCAGTAATCCGACGGAATTGCGCCGCCTTGACCAGCTTCGTTTTGAATCGGTAGTGCGTTCTGTTCTGATCAAAAATGGCATGCTCCATGTCGCTCTGGCGTCCAGCCTCTGGATTTATGACCTGGTCGACCCTGACCAGCCGGAGCTGGTCAGGGTCTGGGATGATTTAGACTCAATCATGCGCCTGATTGAGGGACAGGATCATGTTTATCTGGTTGATCGCAGCGTGGGCTTACGTATTCTGGACAGCCGCGATTTTTCCATGACGGCTCAGAAAGCTTTTGCTGAAGGGTTGCAAACCCTGGTAGAGCGGGGCGCACTTATCTACGCCACCGGCTCACTCGAAGGTCTGCTGACCATCGATCGACAGCATCTGCGTTCGCGCCAGACGGTGAAATGGGTTAAGAGTTTATCGGAAGTGAGCGACGGACTGGTCAGTGGTAATATCTTCTATCTCTCCAGTGCCACTGGAGCTGCCCTCGTCGACAAGAACAGGGGTGTTGCGCAGGTTTTTACCGATACTCCTGAGCGCAACATGGCTGTTACCCGTTACCATGACCTGATCTTTACTGCCCAAGCCACTGGGGGCATCAGGGCTTTTGATGTGGCAATCCCGGACCGACCACAACTGATTGCCGATTGGCCGGAGTATTCAGCGGGTCGTCTGTTGGTGGTAGGCGATTTTCTGGTCAGCTCTGGGACGCGTACAGGTTTGATGGTAACGGCAATTGATGATATAGGAGTTCCCCGTGTGGTTGATCAGGTCAGTATGCGACAGATTGTGGCGATGGCGGCAGAGGGCGACTATCTGTTTTGTGTCGCTTACGATCAGGGTCTGCTGACATATCGCGTTCATGCTGACGGAACCTTGCAGCAGCTCAGCCAGGTGCAACCGCCCTTTCCCGCAGATCGCTTCGACCAACAGGTAGATATCGATGTGAACGGGGGAATTGCCTACATCGCCAACGGTCGTTCCGGTCTGTTGATAGTGGATGTAAAAAACCCCGCCAAGCCACAAATTATCAGTGTTCTGGGCTTGCCTGGATACAGCAAAGGAGTGCGGTTTCACCAGGGTCTGGTGTATCTTGTTACCCTGCGTGACGGTCTTCTGATTGTCGATGTGTCCAAACCCGAACGACCCATGAGGGTCGGTTCTCTGCCCTTAAGCAGACTGTCGAAGTTCATGTTGTTTGATGAGGGTCTGTTGCATTTTTTTCAGGCTGCGAGTGGCATGTCGGCGATTCCGCTGCCCCGATTTGCGCAACAACGTCGTTTGCACTCACGCAACCACCTTGAGGTGACGATGACATTACCACAGCATCCGGGTCGCTACAGCCTTCAGGTCGGTAACCGCAAAGGCCTGGTCAGTCATCATGCGATTTATGAATTATATTAAGTGATTTTTCCAAACAGGTTGAATTATCGACACCCAGGTGTCTAAAACTGAATTGTTCAGGGGCGTCATGCGCATTTTTACTTTTCTTCTTTCAGCTGCGACACTCCACGTTGTTTTGCTGGCCTTGACCTTTGACAATGCCGGTCAGCATGCTGCCGAACACCAGGTCGGCGTTGCATTGGTACAACGCCAGTGGGAACAGCCTGTTGCCAACGCTGGACAAGAATCCCGGAATCCTGCTCCTGGAATTTCTGAAGAGGAAGCACCGGTTGAAAAAAAAGAACATCAGCAACCTGACACAGACCCTGAAAAACTTGACGAGACCAGTTTTCAAGAGCATGTGGTAGACGCTGAAGTGCCGCCACCTGATGTGGATGTAAATCAGCCGGTTGTTATTGAAGACCGGACTGCACAAAAGCCGGATGTGATCGAACAATCTCCGGAATTTGCCCGGAAGGTAACGCAGATATCTTCTTCACCATCAGGTCAGCAGACAGATGGGACAAGGGTTAACCACGAGATGCTGTCATTAGAGGTATCTGGTCCGCAAACACAAAACCAAACAAATGACTCGTTGATCACGTCGGTGCAAACTGCTGTTGCTGGAACGCAGCCCGAAACAACCAGTCAGGCACCACGGCAAGCAGTTCAGGAGCAGGCTCAGCCACATTATGGCTACAATCCGGCGCCGGCGTATCCGAGTATTGCACGCCGGCGTGGATGGGAGGGGACGGTAGAGTTCAATGTCAGAGTACTGGCTAGTGGTCAGGTGGACGAGGTCCAACTGACCAGCTCAAGCGGCTACAGAAGCCTGGATAATGCCGCCCGCAGAGCAATATTGACATGGCGTTTTAATCCGGCAACAAAGAATGACCGGTCAGTGGAAAGCTGGGTCGTTATCCCTGTTCAGTTTGTGCTTGATGATCGCGTGCGTTCTAGATAGCTGCCCCTTTCATCATGTAAAGAGTCGTGTCGATGCGTATTTTTCGGCGAGATTTTGTGTTAGTCTTCCTTTGTTTCACCATCAGAAAGGGTGAGGGATATAATGGATGATCTGCATCATGAACAGGAATTTATTTTCCAGGTGGAGCAATGTGCTGCAGCATTGCGAAAACTGAAAATTGAACCTGATGACCATGGCCGCCAGTCGCGCGCTGCACTCGCTGAACGGTTTCTCCAGCTTTCACCGTTGATTACGGCACACAACCTTGATGGTGTGCGCCGGATTGTCGACTGTGTCGGACAGTGTTTGTCCAGAGAAAGAGAGCTTCCAGCGCAAATACAGCAACTGGAGCGTAACAGCCTGAGTCTTGCGGCAGAGTGGCTGGATGAACTGATGCGCCTCTATGCCAATAGATTGCCGGAACCGCGAGGTCTGGTAAATAACCTGCTGTATAGTTTCGTTCTGCTCCAACATGCCGAAGCGGCCGGAAGTATGGAGCCTGCCTGCCCATCCGATCTGTTCGCCGGTGACCCGGGGGTGACTTCTGAAGCTTGGAGTTTCTGTGCCCGTGATATCGATCCTTTCACCGAAGACCCGGGGTTTGGGCATCTGTATGATCTGTTGCAACGAACCCTGAATCACGTAGCTTGTCTGGGAGTCTGTTCCGGATCAGACCCCTTTGCAAAAGATCCTGAAGCTTGCGACTCCGGTTCTGTTGATATGTTTGAGAGAGATCCTCCGTTGCCCCTGACGGAAACGGATTCCGGTCGTGAACAATATTAAATCCGGGAAGCTTTTTGGCAACGATAGAGACAGACTGGGTGACAAATTCATTGCAAATCTTTCACCAGCATGCTAGAAACCAGCCTCTGTCGGAGCATAGGTGCACACCGGCGAGATGAGTCTGTCCGGAAGATGTGGATAGACACGGCGAGATTTCCGATCACGGTCGGAAGCTAGATATGAGCGCCAGTAGCTCAGCTGGATAGAGCAACGGACTTCTAATCCGTAGGCCGGGGGTTCGAATCCCTCCTGGCGCGCCAGAAAATTGTCAGGGATAGTAGCTATTTGGCTGCTATCCCTATTTTTTTCTTTTCTTTAAATATCGGCGTTGTTGACATTTGAGCCTCACAGCTGAGTCTACTACAGTGTCTTCTGTTCACCAGCGAACTGGAGACCGAAATGGTGGTTGGAGAGACGCATGTCGTTGCTTGCCGGTTGTTGTATCTGACACGCCAAACTGATTGATGAGTGCATGTTAAAAACACCATGTCGTCCTTGACTGGCGATCATGTTCTCTGAAAAACCACAGAAAAAACTGGGTATCGGTATTTATCCTCTGTTAACATCAGGTATCATTGCCTGCAGGTTTGTTGGGCCGCTACATGTGTGAGCGAAAAGTCCTGCGCTAGTCGAGGTGTCTTTGGCAGCAGATCGGGCCCTCACTGCTGATTGCTGATGCCCGTTTGGCAAAGAACTGATTTTTCGAGAATCGCGACCGGCAACAGAGGAGACAATCTGAGATGCCCCTACGTCTGGTCAGTTACAATATCCACCGTTGTTATGGGAGTGCCGGGTACTACGATCCGGAAAGTATTAAGGCCGTTATTGACTCTCTGGACGCTCACGTCATTGCTCTGCAGGAGGTGGAACTGCCGCATCGCGACCCTGACCTGCTCGACTTTCTCTGCACCGGAAAATCCTGGCGGGCCGTCCTGTTTGGTATCGACCATCCATTTATTGATACTCTTGGCGATGATTTGTTGCGCATGTGTGAACACCCGGATGCCGGAGACTTTATATTGCTGGGCTGGCGCGATGGAGTGACTGCCCTGTCTTTCGCCGAAGAAAATGGCGCTCATGGCGGCATTACTCCCGAAGAGACCAACGGCTTTGCTCTGCTGCCCGGAAATATCTGGTTGCCCGCGCGTGAATATAGCTATCTGCGCCCGGAGGATCTGCGCAAGGCTGCATTGCATTATTTAGGATGACCGTATCGAAATAGCCCCTCAGATATCCGAGTGAGTTACCCGCGTGCCTGAATTTTGTCATTACGGAACTGAAATTTATGTTCCTAATGATAACGATTGGATGATGTTCAAAAAAAGAGCCTTAATACAAGGTTTGATGATGAGAACTGTTGACGGCTATTTTTTTAATTTGACAAAACGACTTAAGTTTTTTTATACTCGTCTGGTTTTTCTGGTGGGTGTAGCTCAGTTGGTAGAGCACTGGATTGTGGCTCCAGTTGTCGAGGGTTCAAGCCCCTTCACTCACCCCATTTTCATGTAACGATGCTCACCTTCCAGCCCAGTTAGCCCATCAGACCGGGCGGGTATGGGAGGTGGGCATTGTTGCTTATTGATATTCTAACTTGCAGTGCGAGAGTGGCGGAATTGGTAGACGCGCCAGACTTAGGATCTGGTGTCCTTTGATGTGGGGGTTCGAGTCCCCCCTCTCGCACCAGTACAGTTCATCGCGTATTTCAGATCGCTCAGGGTTATATTCTCTATTTACCTTCAATTGTTAAGAACAGCAAATCAGGAAGGACAGTCAATCAATGAATGTTACAGTCAAAGAGTTAACTCCAATCAAGAAGAAACTGACTATTGAGGTCAATGCCGATCAGGTAGTAGCGGAGCTGGACAGTGCCTTCAAGAAAATAGCAAAAACTGCAAATATCAAGGGTTTTCGCAAAGGCAAGGTGCCGCTAAAGGTTCTTGAGCAGCAATATGGGCCAAAAGCTCACTATGACACTATCGGTGCATTGATTAACAACAGTCTTTACAAAGCGTTAATCGATAATAACATTGAGGCTGTTGCTCAACCCGAAGTAGTGCAGACTGGATCTATAGAAAAAGGGCAGTCCTTTTTCTACGAGGCAGAAGTCGATGTGCGCCCGGACGTTGTCGCAAAAGACTATACCGGACTGGAGCTGGAAAAAGACAAGGTGGTCTTCGAAGAATCGGTTGTCGATCAGCAGTTGGAGCAGATGGTTCAGTCCAAGGTTCAGCTCGTCGTTGCCGAATCGGAAACAGCCCGGGAAAACGATACCGTAATCATCGATTTTACCGGGTATATAGACGGTGAGGCTTTTGA
This sequence comes from Geobacteraceae bacterium, assembly GCA_007125165.1. Taxonomy (GTDB): domain Bacteria; phylum Desulfobacterota; class Desulfuromonadia; order Desulfuromonadales; family Geopsychrobacteraceae; genus Pelovirga. Next base: position 6,636 of record SLDV01000099.1, read on the forward strand.
AAACGGGGCGGCCGAAGATTATCAGCTCGAGCTTGGTTCCAACAGTTTTATTCCCGGCTTTGAAGAACAGATTGTTGGAATGAAGCGTGGCGAAGAAAAAGATATTAATGTCGCTTTTCCCGAAGCCTACGGGGCAAAAAATCTCGCCGGCAAGGACGCTGTCTTCAAGGTTTCTCTGAAAGAAATCAAGGAGAAGAAGGTTCCCGCTCTGGATGATGATTTTGCCAGGGAGATGGAGGCCGAGAGCCTGGACGCTCTCAGGGAAAAAATACGTGAAGGAGCAATGGCGCAGCAACAGCAGCAGGTTGATGGTAGGTTGCAGGAAAGCCTCATGACCGCTCTTCTTGAGAAAAACAGCTTCGAGGTACCGGACGGCATGGTGACCAACCAGTTATTGTACCTTAAAGACAGCTTTTCGCAGCGCCTCAAAGCCCAGGGCATGAGTCTTGAAATGCTGGGTATGAATGATGATACCTTCAACAAGACATACTGGGATATGGCAGCTCAGCAGGTGAAGGGTGAGTTGCTTCTGGATTCGATAGCCAAACAGGAAGACATCAGTGTTGCTGATGCGGATCTGGAGAAAAAACTTCTGGAATTTGCTGAACAGAGCAACACTCCCATCGATCAGGTTAAAAAATTCTTTGAGAATGACCAGGCTTTAAGTGGTCTAAAGGGACAATTACTGCAGGAGAAAGTGTCCGCATTTCTGCTCGACAAGGCAGTCATCACTGAGGTTGATCCCAAGCCTTCAGAGGCCGGCGACGACGCAGAAGACACCGGGAAGGAGTCCTGATGATGGCCCTGGTACCCATGGTTGTAGAAGACACAGGTCGTGGAGAGCGTGCCTACGACATTTATTCGCGTTTACTTAAAGATCGGATCATTTTTTTAGGCGGTGCCATCGAAGACCATATGGCCAATCTGATTATTGCTCAGTTGCTGTTTTTAGAGTCGGAAGACCCGGATCGAGATATCCATCTGTATGTCAATTCGCCCGGTGGTGTAGTAACTGCCGGGATGGCCATTTACGATACCATGCAGTATATTAAATCTCCTGTTTCGACTATTTGTGTTGGTCAGGCCGCAAGCATGGGGGCTATCTTGCTGGCTGCAGGAGCGCCGGGCAAGCGCTATGCCTTGCCTCATGCTCGTATTATGATTCATCAGCCGCTGGGTGGCTTTCAGGGACAAGCATCGGATATTAATATTCATGCCCGTGAAATTCTTCGTATGCGCGAATCCTTGAATGAGTTATTGGCGCGCCATAGCGGGCAGAAACTTGACAAGATTGCCACAGATACTGAGCGTGACTTTTTCATGGATAGCGAAAGCGCCCGTGACTATGGTATCATCGACGATATCGTGAAAAAGAAACCCGGTCGTCAGGAGTAACGGAGGTACATCAGGTGAGTTCTAAAGAAGAAAATGGCCATTTGACCTGCTCTTTTTGCGGCAAATCGCAGGACGAAGTCAAGAAGTTGATTGCCGGCCCGACAGTTTACATCTGTGACGAATGTATAGAGTTGTGCAACGACATTATTGACGAAGAGGCGCGGCAGGATCAGGCTGATGATTCAAGAGGTAAAAGTCTGGCGAAACCATCTGAAATCAAAGATGTTCTTGATGAATATGTGATTGGCCAGGAACGCGCAAAAAAAATTCTCTCGGTCGCTGTATATAATCACTATAAGCGTGTCGAGTTTTCTGAAAAAAACGACGATATCGAAATACAAAAAAGTAATATTCTTCTTCTCGGTCCGACCGGAAGTGGTAAAACACTGCTGGCTCAGACACTGGCCAAGGTTCTTGATGTCCCGTTTACCATTGCCGATGCGACCAACCTGACGGAAGCGGGGTATGTCGGGGAGGACGTAGAAAATATTATCCTCAGTCTGTTGCAGGCAGCGGATTACGACCTCGAAAAAGCCCAGAAGGGTATTATCTACATTGACGAAGTAGACAAAATTGCGAGAAAGTCCGAATCTCCGTCGATAACCCGTGACGTGTCCGGTGAAGGGGTGCAGCAGGCACTGTTGAAGATTATTGAAGGCACAACCGCCAGTGTGCCCCCGAAAGGTGGGCGCAAGCATCCTCAGCAGGAGTTTCTCAAGGTTGATACGACCAACATTCTGTTTATTTGTGGCGGAGCTTTTTCCGGGCTGGAAAAAGTCATTGCCAAACGGATTGGATCCAAGGCCATGGGTTTTGGCGCCGAAGTTCGTTCTCTGAAAGAAGAGGACCTTGGTGAGCTTCTTTGTAAGGTTCAGCCTGGAGACTTGCTTAAGTACGGTCTTATTCCGGAATTTGTCGGTCGTATACCGGTTATAGCCACCTTGAATGAGCTTGACGAGGAAGCCCTGATTCAGATCCTCCGTGAGCCTAAAAACGCCTTGATAAAACAATATCAACGGCTGTTTGACATGGAAAATGTCAAATTGAAATTTACCGACGGCGCTTTAGTGGCTGTCGCTAAGGAAGCGTTGGCACGGAAGACAGGCGCCCGTGGTCTCAGATCGGTACTGGAGAATGCCATGTTGGACGTCATGTATGACATCCCCTCCGAAGATCGAGTCAGAGAGGTTGTTTTGAACGAAGAAGTGATCACCAAGGGGAATAGGCCGATTGTCCTTTACGATGTTGCTGAGAGCGCTTGACCTGACTTTCAGTATCCCAGATGGTTGATTTTTCGGAGCGCAGACCCTGTGTATGGTGTTTGCGCTCCTTTTGTCTGTGCAGGTGGAGTTTATGTCAGATATGACTCAGGATTCTTATATTGTAGAACAGCAGCAGTATCCCTTATTGCCGCTGCGCGATATAGTCGTTTTTCCCTATATGGTGGTACCCCTTTTTGTTGGCCGGCCGCACTCTATCGGAGCCCTTGAGCGCGCGGTTGAAAGTGAAGACAAGCTGGTCTTTCTTACCAGTCAGAAGGATCCCCGCAACGATACTCCTGGTCGTGATGACCTTTATTCTATTGGTACCATGGGTAAGGTTGTGCAGCTCCTCAAGCTTCCTGATGGCACAGTTAAAGTGCTGGTTGAAGGTCTCCATCGGGGGGAAATCCAATCCTATCTGTCGGGAGATCATTTCCATCAGGTCGTGATTGCACCGTTGCACGAAGATACCTCTGTCCAGTCAGCCGAAATGGAAGCTGTGATGCGTGCTGTTCATAGCGCATTTGAAGCTTATATAGCCCTGAGTAAAAAAATCCCGCCGGAAGTCAGTGCCGCCATTGCCGGGATTGATGTGCCCTCGCGTCTGGCAGACACAGTGGCTGGGCACCTGCAGGTGACTATCGCAGAAAAGCAGGAAATCCTTGAATTGCTTGATCCGTCACGACGCTTGGAGCATTTGCTTGTTTTGTTGGAACAAGAGTCGGAAATTCTACAGATCGAAGGACGTGTACGCAGCCGGGTCAAGAGTCAGATGGAGCGCAGTCAGAAAGAGTATTATCTGAACGAGCAGATGCGGGCCATTCAGAAAGAACTCGGCCAACAGGATGATTTTAAACAGGAAATTATACAGTTTGAGGAAATGGTCGAAAATAAAAAGATGTCGACCGAAGCTCAGGCTAAAGCACGGGCCGAGATCCGCAAACTCAAGATGATGTCTCCCATGTCAGCAGAAGCGACAGTGGTTCGTAATTACATTGAAATGTTGCTGTCATTGCCCTGGGATAAGGGCACCCGCGATCGTCATGATCTGGTCAAGGCAGAAAAAATTCTCGAAGAAGATCATTACGGCCTGCAAAAGGTTAAGGAACGGGTTCTCGAATACCTGGCTGTTCAGGCTCTGGTTAAAAAGATCAAGGGGCCGATCCTGTGTCTGGTAGGCCCCCCTGGCGTCGGCAAGACCTCCCTGGGACAATCAATTGCCAAGGCTTTGCAACGTAAGTTTGTCCGTATCTCTTTAGGGGGCGTGCGTGATGAAGCTGAAATACGTGGTCACCGTCGCACCTATATCGGCGCCATGCCTGGAAAAATTATTCAAGGCTTACGCAAAACCGGAGTAAAGAATCCGGTTTTTATGCTTGATGAAATTGACAAAATGAGTACGGATTTTCGCGGAGATCCATCATCCGCATTGTTGGAAGTGCTGGACCCTGAACAAAATAACACTTTTGTCGACCATTTTCTCGATGTCGATTATGACTTGTCTCAGGTGCTCTTTGTAGCGACTGCGAACAACCTGCATGCCATCCCCAGACCGTTGCATGACCGCCTTGAGGTCATCCGTATTGAAGGTTACTCCGAAGAGGAAAAGTTGCACATTGCGCGCCGTTATCTGATCCAGAAGCAGGTCGTCGCTCATGGATTGAAGCCGCAACAGGTGCAGTTTTCAGACACAGCTCTTTTTGAGATTATCCGCCACTACACGCGTGAGTCAGGCGTGCGTAGCCTCGATCGATATATAGCAGCGGTAATGCGTAAACTGGCAAAAAGAGCCTTGTTGGAAGGCAAAAGTAAAAGGTTCAGGGTCACAGATCGGCAGGTAGCCAATTTTCTTGGTGTCCCCCAATACAAATACGGTTTACGGGAGAAAGAGGATCTGGTTGGCCTGGCTACCGGCCTGGCCTGGACTGAAACCGGTGGAGAATTGCTGGTTGTCGAGGTGACGAGTTTTCCCGGCCAGGGAAAACTGATGATTACCGGTCAACTGGGTGATGTCATGCAGGAATCTGCTCAAGCTGCCCTGAGCTATATTCGATCACGCTGGAAGGAATTAAATCTTGAGGAAGACTTTAATTCCAGTTTGGATATTCATATTCACGTGCCGGAAGGCGCTGTACCTAAAGATGGACCATCAGCCGGCATTACTATTGCGACAGCGCTGGCTTCAGCTTTTACCGGGCGCCACGTGCGTAAGGAGCTGGCGATGACTGGTGAGGTGACCCTGCGTGGCCGGGTTCTTGCTGTCGGTGGATTAAAGGAAAAGATCCTTGCCGCCCGCCGTGGTGGTGTGGAGCTGGTTGTCATACCTGGGGAAAACAGCAAGAATCTCGCAGAATTGCCTCAGGATCTGGTGAAATCAATCAACATAGAGACAGTTGATCACATGGATCGGGTTCTGGATCTGGCATTGTTGCCCCCGGCAAAAAATAGTTAGCTGCCTTTCTCTGTGCAAACTGAAAAACTTGAACAGACCTTGCTATGGTGGGAAAAAGAGCTTGACACTTTTTTTGCAAACCTGATATACCTTAGCCGTTTTCAGCCTGATGACATCAACTTACAAACAAGGAGGTACCCCGTGACAAAAGCGGATCTTGTCAATGCAATGGCAGAGAAGGCCGGACTTAGCAAAACAGATGCTGAAGAAGCCCTTAAGGCGTTTATCGAAACTGTAACTGGAGCTCTTAAGTCTGGTGACAAGGTTGCGCTGGTTGGTTTTGGAACCTTCAGTGTTGGTGAACGTGCCGCCCGTACGGGTCAAAACCCGCAGACCGGTCAAAAAATTCAGATTGCTGCCGCCAAAGTACCGAAGTTCAAGGCAGGCAAGGCTCTGAAGGATGCGGTTAACTAGTCAGAACGTACAATAAAAAATAGATAAATCTGGAACAGGA
>SLDV01000007.1 GCA_007125165.1 Geobacteraceae bacterium
AGCTGGCGATTGGCAAAGGCAAAATTGGCGGCACCGGCCATGGCGGCAAGGTACTGTTTGCCTTCCGGACTGGTCAGGGGAGCACAGCATAGTTGGCGATCTGGCAAACTGATTCCATATTTCGCAGAAGCGCGCAGCATGGTACGGATGGAGTCGTCGCACACCTGGTAGCCCAGGCCGCGGCTGCCGGTATGGATCGACACGGTAATCTGCCCGGCGAACAGGCCGAGCACCGCGGCGGCCTGTTCATCCTGAATTTCTTCGACCAGTTGGACTTCAAGAAAATGGTTGCCGCTCCCCAGGGTGCCGAGCTGGTCGCGTCCGCGTTCCAGGGCGCGGTCGGAAACCTGCTGCGGGTCAGCGCCGGGCAGACGTCCCCCTTCTTCGATGTGTTCAAGATCCTCGGAACGGCCGAAACCGTTGTTGACCGCCCAGGCGGCCCCCTTTTCCAGAACCCTGGCCGTTTCCGGTACGGTGAGTTTGAGGTCGCGGCGATGCGAACCAACCCCTGAGGGGACGTTGCGGAACAGGGCGTCGGCCAGATCCTTGATGCGCGGACGTACTTCTGTCACGTCCAGCTCGGAGCGCAGCAGGCGCACACCGCAGTTGATGTCGTACCCCACTCCGCCGGGGGAGACGATGCCCTCATTTTCGGGGTCAAAGGCGGCGACACCGCCAATGGGGAAGCCGTAGCCCCAGTGAATGTCCGGCATGGCAATGGAGCGGCCGACGATGCCGGGCAGGGTGGCTACATTGCGGACCTGCTCAAGGGCTTGTTCTTTTTGCAGTATTTCCATCATCCGGCGGTCGGCAAACACCAGCCCTTCGGTGCGCATGTCCCCCTCGCGAGGAATACGCCAGCGGTAATTATCAATTTGTTCAACCTTGACGGACATGGTGCATGACTCCATGGGCTGCTTATTCGATTTATTAAAGGTCCAGGTAAACTCTTCCGTGCCATCCCTGCGGGGTCTGTTCGGCCATAACCTGATGATGGGTAACGGCCTTGACCTCACGCTCCGGCACCAGCTCCGGACCTGCAATTTGACCTGTTACCTGGGCGGACAGTTGCTCCCCCTCGAACACCAGAATAAAATCGGCCGGCAGAAAACGGCGGCTTTCAAACAGGAACGCCAGTTCCGCCAGCCAATTGACCAGGCGTTCGGCGTCATCCATGCCGTCCACCTGGATGCTCACCGTACTTTCGTTTGTCGGGACTGATGTGCCGACGAGCACTTCACGCAGGGCGAGGGCAGCTTGAATAAAGAGCTCCGCGCGGGTATCCCCCCAGGCTTCCAGGCCAATATCGGCAGTGTGTTCGAGTAATCGATAGTGTCCCATAGCTGCTGTATAACCTGTCAATAAAATGAGCGAAGCACTCAACCGGAGTCGCAACAACCAGATATGCTGAATTATTACTGGTCTCGTTCCCAGCTCACGCGACACAGGCTGTGCTGGTCGCTCCAGGTGACGGACAGTTCTCCCTGATGCGCTCTGTTCAGTGTCCGACCCAGATGCTCGGCAAGTTTTTCTTCGGTGGTTTCGATAATCAACGAATCGCCTTCCCGCTCCATGCGGATAATGCGCTGCAGAGGGTTTTTTGCCATGGCGCGGTTTTCTTCGTTACGCAGGATGTTGCGGATTTCCTTCTCGTGGTTCCATAAATAGTTGCCGCTCAAGGTGATCACGCCTTCAGCGTAGCGCTCAGCAATCTTTCGGCAGGCTGGACAGGTTACGTGCGATACATCGGAGTCGGCGCTTGCCTTTTCTGCCGCCGCTGCATCGATCTGCCAGCGGCGGTTGCGATACAGGGCATTGCAACCGCCACAGATCGCTGGTTCCGGGAGCGCCGCCTCCGGAATGTAGGGATCACTACTGGTTTTGACACGACCGCGTTTATCGCTGATTCCAAACTTTCCGACATCTTTCTGCATACACTCCTCCTCTTCGACACGGTGAGCCGCTCTCTGACTATCACTATAACAGGTCCTGTGAATTATTCATGGGGAGGGATCAGGGTATCGATTATCGGGGGATCACGTAGAACAGAACGGCGAAGAAATGCAGACAGCTTCCGGCCAGAACAAACAGGTGCCAGATGGCATGGTTGTAGGGAAGTCGTTTCCAGATGTAAAAAACGACACCACCGGTGTAGGCCAGCCCGCCGGCAACCAGCAGGCGGATGCCGCCGGGATCAAGGTAATTTAACAAGGGCTTGATGGCGACCAGGATGATCCAGCCGAGAATAAGGTAGAGACTCAGGGACAAGCCACGTTTGTGACCCAGCGGTGTCACCTTAAGAATGATGCCTGTCAGGGCAATCCCCCATACCAGCGCAAATAACGACCAGCCCCAGGGACCGCGCAGATTAACCAGCAGGAACGGTGTATAGGTGCCGGCAATCAGCAGATAAATAGCGATATGGTCAAACAGGCGCAGGATTTTTTTGGCGCGCGGGGCCGGAATGCTGTGGTAAAGGGTTGAAGCTAGATATAGCAGGATCATGGAGGAACCAAAGATGCTGCTGCTGACGATATGCCAGGTGTTGCCATGGACAACAGCAGCGCTGATCAGAACGATCAGTCCGGCAACAGCCAGAAGAGCACCGATGCCATGGGTAACGCTGTTGGCAATCTCTTCCCCGAAGCTGTAATTTTTAGCGTCGGCAGGTATCTTGTTCATCGGCTGCTCCTGAGCGGGGGTCTGCTATATTCAGGAGTATATCATTAACGTAAAGGTCAACCACTGGCCTGGCCTGTTGTTTTACAAAAGTATTACCTTGAGTTTTGTTTCTGCTGTAGTCCTCCGATGATCACCGCAGGAAGTTGAAAAATAATTTCAATTTCCTGTTGACAAGCCTGACCGAAAAGGTTATATATGGCTCAAATACTTTTTGTTGTGGCAGGCAAAAGGTATTTGGCAGTACTCTCTCGTTACCTCCTTAGTGTGTCGCCCCGTGACCTCCTCCTGGTCACGGGGCCTTTTTTTTGCCCTTTTGTCTGGACCTCTTTGTTTCGGCTGACCTGTGTGGCAGGTTTGTGGTATATCCTGTTTTTGTATCAATGGCTTGTGTCAATAAATCGGATTTAAGGGTTCTATGTACAAAGAACATTTCGGACTGCAGGAAGAGCCTTTTTCCATCGCTCCTGATCCACAATTTCTGTACATGAGCGAAAGGCACCGTGAGGCGCTTG
>SLDV01000035.1 GCA_007125165.1 Geobacteraceae bacterium
TACACCATGTTCGGCGGTACCGGCTTTGCCTTCTTTGCCGCCCTGCACTACTGGCTGCCGAAATTCACCGGACGCATGTATAACCACAAGATCGCATTTATCTCCTGGGGGCTGCTGTTCGTTGGCTTCAATATTACCTATATGGCCATGCAGGCCGTCGGCATCCAAGGCATGCCGCGCCGTTACTACGATTACTTGCCTGAATTTGCTGCCCTCAACATGGTTTCGACCCTGGGTTCCTGGGTTCTGGCAGCGGGACTGCTGCTGATGTTCGTCAACCTGCTCAGGGGTATGAGCAGCGGACGTCCCGTCGGCATGAACCCCTGGGGCGGCGCAACCCTCGAATGGCAGGTACCCTCACCACCACCGATGCTGAACTTCGGCAAAGAAGATCCGGTCGTTACCCGTGGCCCTTATGATTTCAAAGGAGTGAAAGCCGATGAGTTTTGACCATCGTGACGATACCGGCGCCCGCTTCGGTATGTGGCTGTTCCTCTATACCGAAGTCATTCTGTTCAGCGGCCTGTTTCTGCTCTACGCTATTGCCCTGGTTAACTTTCCGCAGGACTATATCACCGCCAGCAATAAGCTCAATGTCTGGTTCGGCGCCGCCAATACCGTCGTACTACTGACCAGTAGTCTGACCATCGCCCTGGCCATCACCGCCATCCAGCGCAATCAGATTCGCCTGTGTCTTAATCTGTGCTGGGCGACTATCGCTCTGGCAGTGGTATTTCTGATCAACAAATATTTTGAGTGGTCCCACGAAATCAGCCTGGGTATTTATCCGGCGTCGCCAACCTTGCTGGAAATGGGGCCGGGCATTACCTCATTTTTCAACCTTTATTACTTCACCGCCGGGCTCCACGGCCTGCATGTTCTCATTGGCGCAGTATTGATTGCCGTTGTTGCGGTGATGGTTGCCAAGGGCAAAGTCACCAGCGAACGCTACGTGCTGCTGGAAAACTCAGCCCTGTACTGGCACCTGGTCGACCTGGTGTGGATTTTCCTGTTCCCCCTCTACTACCTGATTATCTGACTACGGGAGGAAATGAATGACCGAAGAAAAGCATGAACCTGTTTCCTACCGGACTTTTATCATCACCTGGATCGTTCTGTTGGTCCTGACCGGAGTTACTGTGGGTGTTGCCCAGTTCGATTTTGGTGCCATTAACGTCTGGATTGCTCTCACCGTAGCCTCAAGTAAAGCGGCACTGGTCCTCTTTGTTTTCATGCATCTGCGGCAGGAGTCGGTGTTGTTCAAGGTGGGTCTCCTGGTGATGCTTGTCACCCTGATTATCTTTATCGGTTTAACCTTTACCGATATTCTTTACCGTGAGGTGCTGCCGTGACCCTGCTACAAGCCGACAACCCCACCGCCCAACTTGTCGACGGGGTGATGATCTACATCTTTGGTCTGTCCCTGCTGCTGTTGCTCGGCATCACCATCGTTACCATCTACTTCGTGGTGAAATATCGGCGCTCAAAGCATCCGGAACCAACATCCGACGTTGACCACAATATCCTGCTGGAAACAGCCTGGACGGTGTTGCCGACCCTGATCGTGCTGACCATGTTCTGGTACGGTTGGGTCAACTATGTGGGCCTGACGGAAGTTCCGGAAGGAGCCATGGAAGTCACCGCAACTGCGCGCATGTGGTCATGGCAATTTGAGTACGAGGATGGACGGCGCGAGACTCGCCTCTATGTTCCCGCCAACACCCCGGTCAAGGTGCGCCTCCGTTCAGCAGATGTAATCCACAGCTTTTTTGTCCCCGCCTTCAGGGTCAAAAAAGACATGGTCCCCGGCCTTGAAACCTATGTCTGGTTCCAGGCACCCAAACCGGGCAGTTATGACATTTTCTGCAGTGAATATTGTGGCGTCGGTCACGCCGACATGATCACAACTGTTGAGGCATTAAGTGAAGAGGATTTTGCTGAATGGCTGGTTGCTGATGCCCCGCCGGAACACCGCGGTCTGGTCGTCATGCGCGAGCAGGGCTGTATCGGCTGTCACAGCGTTGACGGCACCCCCGGCATCGGACCCAGCCTGTATGAACTGGCGGGAGCCCCGCGCGAGGTGGAAATTGACGGACAGACAACCAACGTCACCATTGATGATGACTACCTGATACGGGCCATTCGCGATGCCAGCTCCCAAGTCGTCGTGGGTTATCCGGCGATGATGCCCTCCTATGATGAACAGACGTTGAACAACGACGATTTGCAGGCTCTGGTGGATTACATGATGGGTCGCCCGGACAGAACGGCTCCGGCTTTTGATGGTGCCCGCCTGATCGAAATCAACGGCTGTATCGGTTGCCACTCCCTTGATGGTAGCCGCAGCATTGGTCCGACGTTCAAAGGCATCAGCACCCGCGACATTACCTTTATTCGTGACGGTCAGGAATTCACTCAGAAAGCCGATGCTGAGTATCTGATGCGGGCCCTGGTTGATCCGAGTGTGGAAATGGTCAAAGGATATCCGGACATCATGCCGCCGACCGACTATTTAAGTGATGAAGAGCTTGATGCCATTGTCGAGCATCTGCTGCAACTGTAGAGAGTAGCAGAACGTGTCTGTGATTGTTCCCCATAGCAGCCAGGCAAGACTGGCCGGACGCCTGTCTGTCACCTTAAAGACACTGCGCCTGCTGGTACGTCTGGAACTGTCAACCATGGTTGCCCTGTCAGCCCTGACCGGATACCTCTTTGCCGGAGGTGCCTGGTCGTGGCAGATGTTGCTGGTAGTGGTCGGCACTGCACTCCTCGCCGGCGGCAGCTCCGCCCTCAACCAATGGCAGGAAGCCGATCTTGATGAGCGCATGCTGCGGACCCGCCTGCGCCCCCTGCCGACCGCTCATCTGACAAAAAAAACCGTACTGTGCCTGGCCCTGCTGCAGATCGCCGGTGGCTTGATACTACTGGCACAACTGAATGGCTACCTGCCGCTGCTGATCGGTGGTCTGGCGGTGATCTGGTACAACGCCGTCTACACCCCCTTAAAGCGCGTCACCGCATTTGCCGCCCTGCCCGGCGCCGTTTGCGGTGCCTTGCCGCCCTTGATTGGCTGGACCGCCGCCGGTGCCGATCCGGCGGCACAAAAGGCCATCATCCTGGCCGGCA
>SLDV01000012.1 GCA_007125165.1 Geobacteraceae bacterium
ATCTGTCCGTTCATCATTTCCGCCAGCCGTTTTGAAATGACCAGGCCAAGGCCTGATCCTCCATACTTTCTCGACATGGAGGAATCAAGTTGATTGAACTTGCTGAAGAGTTGAGAACGCTTATCGGCAGGTACACCGATGCCGCTGTCGACTACGCTGACATGGAGAAGAACCTGCTCGTGATGCTTTTCGTAAACCGAGATTCTGATCATGACATGCCCCTGGTCGGTAAATTTTATAGCATTACCGACCAGATTATGCAGAATCTGGCGGAATCGTACCGGATCGCCATAGACCATCGCGGGCACGTCTTCATCCAGGGTACAAATGAACTCGAGCCCTTTTTCGTGGGCCGTGGCGGAAGTCAGAGCACAGAAATCTGCAAGCATCTTATGCAGGTTAAAGTCTATTTGCTCAAGCGCCAGCTTTTCAGCTTCGATTTTTGACAAATCAAGAATATCGTTGATAAGGCTCATCAGGGTTGCGGCACTGGTGCGGATTGTTTCAGTGTAGCGCTGTTGTTCCGGTGACAGGCTGGTATCAAGTAACAGGTTGGTCATCCCGATGATGCCGTTCATCGGGGTGCGAATCTCGTGGCTCATGTTCGCCAGAAAATCACTCTTGGCACGGTTGGCCTTGTCTGCCGCCTCGCGGGCGACAACGAGATCGTAGGTGCGTTCGGTGACCTGATGTTCAAGAGACTCCATCTGCTGGCGCAGCATGTCCGAGAGGGTGGTGCTTTCAGCGGAATAAGCGCAGGTCGACAGAATGATGGAAATAGCACTGAGTTTTGCGGGGTCGACCCCATGGCATTGATCCGGCAGCAGGGCGATGAACATCCCGTGCACCCGGGCTCGGGTTTCAATAACATGCAATAACAGTGTTTTCTGACTGTTCAGTGGCGAGAGTAAGGCCTGATTACGGTTGAGCGCCCAGGCGAAGGATCCATCGTTGATTTTGTCGTCGATTGCCTGTTGCAAAAAAGATGCGCTTTCAATCGGACGACAATAGGTTCGAGCGAAAGTTCCATCCTCCTGCAAATTGAGAAAGGTCAGTTGCGGAAAGTTGAATATTTTCTGAATCTGGTCTGCTGTCACCTGATACAATTCAACAGTGGAGTGTGCCTGCCTGAGTCTTTCCTGGAATTCGCCACTGCCGGTCAATAACTCGAGGATGGCAATATAGTTGCGATTGGACTCGTCCAGATAATCGATTCTTTCCGTCAGAAAGTTCAGGGCTTCGGAGTTGTCCGTCATAAATCTCCCCGAATGGCAACCAGAATTTCTTCCAGTTGCAGGTCTGACTGCTTGACGACTGTTTCCAGGCCGCTTAAGGGGAACTCCAATTCCGACCAGGCTTTTTCGTCCAGGCGGCTGATCGGGATACGCGGATTTGTTCCATACGCAAGGGAATGGCAGATCAGGTCAGCGGCGTGAATAATGGTAGCATCTCTTTTATAGCTACGCGAAAGTGAGGGTTGATGATGAAAGGCGACTGGTTGGCTGATATTGTCGGGGATGTTCCAGGCTTTGAGCAGAGCGCCACCAAGCTTCGCATGGTCGAATTTCAGGGATTTCTGTTCGAGAACATAAAGTGACTGATTGGCATGAAGGGCCCGCTCATGAATCGATCGTACAGCCTCAGGATGAACAAGGCACAGGGCCAGCCGACCAATGTCATGGAGGATGCCGGCAACAAAAAAGCGCTCGACGTTGGGTTCGCGCAGGTAAAAGGCGATATTTTTGGATATAATCGCACAGGCGACAGAGTGTTGCCAGTGTTCTTCCAGCTTTAAAAGGTTTTCCGGAATCTTCTGAAAACTTTTTGTGATGGTTAATGCCAGCACCAGGTCCCGAATTTCTCGGGTACCGATCAGGGTGACGGCGCGACTGATGGAATCGATTCTGGTAAATCCGTACAAAGGGCTGTTTGCCATGCGGAGCAGTCGTGCTGTCAAGCCCTGATCTTCCGAGATGATCCGTGCGATGTCCTGAATAGATGCACGGGGATGGTTAATCGTCTCGTTCAAACGATTGTAAATCAGGGGAGGTGAGCAGATCGACCTGGTTGCACTGACGACCCGATCGAGTGAGGGTATCAGATCAGTTTTCATCGGCGGAGATTCTCCTGATCGCGCAAAGACGCATGAGGTCCGCGATGAGTGGATGAGACAGATTGTTCAAACAAAAGCGTGGTTGTATCTGCTCCATGGTTTCTTTTAGCTGTTCGGCACTGATAGCATCGGTAACTGTCTTGATGCCTGTTTCATTATTGTCGGCGGAAACAATCTCGATCTCCCTGATGCCCCAGGTGCGAAAGGCGAGAAGGTGCTGCTCGCTGATAACCGTTCCCTGAGTCGCCAGAAGGCGTCCATTGCGACCAAAAACGTCGCTGGCTAGAGTCATTTTCGCTTGTGCCTGATCAATGCTGATTGACGTCATGATACTGATTCCCGTGCCGGAGATGCTGCCACTCTATATTCGGGAGCAGGTTTGATAAAGGATATTAGCAGTTAGGTTAGCGGATGTAAATTATTAAAGAGCAATGTTTGTTCGGTTTTTTTGCGTGTTTTGTTGTCGCCACGGTTTGATCATATAATGTTTTTGTGAGAATCTTTGCAGGCGATATCGACACCTTGTGAGGAGGCATCAATGAAGAATTACAGTAAGCTGTACTACAATGGTCGTTGGCATGCTCCTGATGCAGGCGCTGTGATTGAAGTTGTTAATCCGGCTACTGAAGGAATCGTGGGGTCCGTGCCGGCAGGAACGGCAGCAGATGTTGATCAAGCCGCTGCCGCGGCCCGCACCGCCCTGCCCGGGTGGTCGGCGACCAGCCCCAAAGTCAGGGCCGGCTATATGACCCAGATTCACGAAGAGTTGGTGGCGCGCGGACCGGAGCTCGCTGAATTGATTACTACTGAACTGGGAATGCCGATCAAACTCAGTCAGCGTATCCAGGCTGGACTTCCGGCAGTTGTGCTGGAAACCTATGTCAAGCTGTTGGAAGAGTTTTCTTTTTCCGAACGGATTGGCAATTCGCTGGTATTAAAAGAGCCGATTGGTGTGGTTGCCGCCATCACCCCCTGGAACTACCCCCTGCATCAGCTTATGATCAAGGTTGCCGCAGCCCTCGCTGCCGGGTGCACCATCGTTGCCAAGCCGAGCGAGTTGACGCCGCTTAATGCTTTTGTGCTGGCGGAGATTGTCGATTCCAGTGGCCTGCCACCGGGAGTGTTCAATCTGGTGTCAGGTTATGGTGCCGATGTCGGCGAGGCTCTTGCCGGACATCCGGGCGTTGACATGGTTTCATTCACTGGTTCTACTGCAGTCGGCAAACGTATCATGGCCCTTGGTGCGGAAACAGTGAAGCGCGTGGCCCTGGAACTGGGGGGGAAGTCGGCGACGATTCTGCTGGATGATGCTGATGTGGAAACTGCTGTGAAAGTGACGATCAGCAACTGTTTTCTCAATTCCGGGCAGACCTGCAACGCCCACACACGCATGCTGGTTCCCCAGCACAGGTACGAAGAAGTCGTCGATCTGGTGCGTCTGCATGCCGCGGCCTATATCCCTGAAAATCCTCTCAACACCCAAACTCGCATCGGGCCCCTGGTATCTGCTGCGCAACGTGAAAGAGTCCTTGAGTATATCCGTAGCGGTATAGCTGATGGCGCTGAGCTTTTACTTGGCGGCGTAGAGGCTCCGGAGGGGCTGCCCCTGGGTTACTATGTGCAGCCTACTGTTTTCGGCCGGGTGACAAAAGAAATGAAAATCGCCAGGGAAGAGATCTTCGGGCCGGTGTTGGCAATGATGACCTATGATGATGAGGACGAAGCGGTAGGGATTGCCAATGACAGCATCTATGGTCTGGCGGGTGGCGTATGGTCGGCTGATGTCGATCGTGCTGAACGGGTAGCCAGAAAGTTGCAGACTGGTCAGGTTGACATCAACGGTGGACGTTTTAACCCGTTGGCTCCTTTCGGTGGTTACAAGCAGTCCGGTAACGGGCGTGAGTTGGGGCGCTACGGACTGGAGGAATATCTGCAGACCAAGTCGTTACAGTTCTGATGACGGCCAATGGATAGTGGCGGGCTCAACTTGACTTTCCGGGGATATCGGGTATGATCTCCCGTATAAGCCGATGGACTTGGCTCTTGTCATCGAAAATATCGATGGGTGAGAGTTGATCGTCCTGAAAGGTTTCACCAGGGAGGTTTCATTATGGGAGAAGAGAAGCTTAAAAAAATGCTGGCGGGCCTGGGGATTGCCACCCTGGTTTCAGCAGCAGGTGTTTCCTTGCCGCCACCGGCCAATGCTGCCAGCGGTTGAGGCTCCAAAGATGACAGTGCGGTCAGCACTGACAAGGAGCAGAAACCCGCAGGCAGTGGTTGAGGTGGCCAAACTGACGGTGCCGTGAGTACCGACGAAAAAAAGCCAAAGCCGCCTGCAGGCAGTGGTTGAGGTGGCCAAACTGACGGTGCCGTGGGCACCGACGAAGCAAAAGAACCGGGAGACAGTGGTTGATAAGGTTCAGATCGGTATCGTTGATACCGAATAGTTTTTTGCGTTGATAAAGACTGTACTTTAAAGGGTCGATTGAGCTTGAATGTTCTTTCGACCTTTTTTTATTAAGGAGAGAAGCTGGTGGAAGTTAAAACGCTTTGCCCGGTGACCTGGTCAATGTTGTCATCTGAAGATCAGTTGCGCCGGCGCGACGCCCTTGCTCACGGTACTGATGCGCGGGAATATGTTCGGTCTTTTTTACCGGCAGATTCCTGGTTGCCGGATCTTGCTGCCATCGAGCAGGCCAATTATCAACTCAGGTTGCAGCCACAAGTCGCAGGGCTTGATTACAGTCATGATAAAACCAGACTCAATCCCAGTCTTGAGGTCGTTGAGGTGGCGTGGAGGGGGCTGTTAGATGTTATTGAAGGGAAGAGAATAGAACCGCAACCGGGGGTTGAGTTCCTGCTGTTCTGGCGCCACCCCCGTAGTGGGGTTTTTCGCAGCGAAGCAGCTTCGCCGGCAGATCTGCTGGCATTAAAAATGATCGTCGAAGAGCGGGACCCTCGTGTAGTTGCAGATGCCAATACGCAGCCTGTCGGTACCATAGACCGTATGATTGAAAAGGCGATGTTGCGAGGACTGCTGCTTAGGCCGCCATCCAGATTGACTCGCTTGGCAGAAGATTTTTTTATCGGATCTGGAATCTCGCCGAAGTTTTTGTCCTCCCCAGCTTTTACCCTGCAGTGGCACATTACCCAAAAATGCGATCTGCACTGCCGCCATTGCTATGATCGCAGTGATCAGGCAGATATCGCTCTGGATCAAGGGGTGCGACTGCTGGACCAGATGCGTGACTTCTGCCTCAACCACAATGTCTACGGGCAGGTTTCCTTCAGTGGTGGCAACCCCTTCTTGCATCCAGACTTTTTTGCGCTCTATCGAGCGGCGGTGGAGCGCAATCTCATGGTTGGTATACTGGGCAATCCCGTCAGTAAGGAGAGGTTGCAGAATCTGATCGCTATCGAGCCACCAGCTTTTTATCAGGTCAGCCTGGAGGGGCTCAAGGACCATAACGACGAGATTCGTGGGGCGGGAAGCTTTGAGGCAGTTGTCAGTTTTTTGCAGATATTACAAAACAGCCAGGTGCCTTCCCGGGTGATGCTGACTCTGACCGAAGAAAATATCGCCGAGGTTTTGCCTCTGGCCGAATTTCTGCGCGACAAAGCCGATTTGTTTACCTACAACCGGCTTTCCATGGTGGGCGAGGGGGCGGTGCTACAGTCCGCTTTCGGCAGGGATTATCAGAGCTTTATCCGTGACTATATAGAGGCCAGAAAGAACAACCCGATCATGGCGCAGAAGGATAATCTGATCAATATCGAACGATATAATCAGGGACTTGATCTATTCGGGGGCTGTACCGGTTTCGGTTGTGGTGCCGCCTTTAATTTTGTCGCTATTCTGCCCAATGGCGAGGTTCATGCCTGTCGAAAGTACCCATCGCCCATCGGCAACATCCATCACAACAGTCTTGAGGAAATTTACTATTCAGTGGCGGCACGGGCTTATCGGAAAGGCCCGCTGGAATGTGCTGATTGCCACTTGCGCCTGGTTTGCGGGGGCTGTCCGGCAGTGACCTACGGTTGTGGCAGACCGCCGCTGGATAAAAAAGACCCGGCCTGTTTTGTCAGCACACAGAAGATAGAGGTCAATCAGTAAGCCCCGATTCTAAAGGTACCAGTAGGATTTCAATACGCCGATTCTGGGCGCGCCCTTCCGGGGTTCTATTGTCGGCAATCGGCTGATATTCACCAAAGCCGGCGGCAATCATACGGTTTCCAGGCAGCCCCGCTTCTTGCTGAAGAAATTGGATGACACTGGTAGCACGGGCTGTTGAGAGTTCCCAGTTGCTCGGAAATTGTTCCCTTAACGCAGGGCTGATCGGCACATTGTCGGTGTGGCCGGCAATCTGCAGAGCGCGTTCAGGGAAGCGGTTGAGCACATCGCCCAGATTTTTCAGAACGCTTTTCCCTTCTTCACGCAGGCGGGTGTCGCCTGACGCAAACAGAATCTGGTTGAGCAGATTGACGGTCAACTTCCCTTCGAGGTTGGAAATGGTCAGTTCACCGCGTTTGATTTCCTCTTCCAGGGCATCAACCAGTTCTTCGTAGGTATGCCTGACCTGGGCCAATCGTGCTTCACGGGCAATGCGCTCTTTTTCCAGCGCCAGATTCAGCTCTTCAATGGTCGCCAGCAGATGCTCATTGGTTTGCTGCATGTCCGCAAGTTGTGACTGTAAGGAGTCAATCCGCTGCTGATGAAGGGAAAGGTTGCCTTCCTGGCGTTCCTGGGTGGCAGTGGCAACCAGCAGGTCGCGTTGCAGTCTGGAGTTCTGCTGTAGTACATCGACCAGACGGGAGTTGAGGGTCGCCAGGTCGGCTTGAAGAACCAGCTTGTCCTGGCGCAGCTCCGCCGCCGTGGCGGTCAGCCTCGACACATCTTCGCCGAGAAGTTCTGCCTCATTGACTTTCTGCTGATAGCTGTTTTTGCTGACACATCCGGCAGCCAGAAACAAAAGACTGACCAGGATAAAAAGTCTGAAAATTTTCATTTTTTGCTCCTTGCAGGAAACGGTGCGATGAAACCGCTGAGAGAACCCTATTTTTATCACAAGTTACGGAAATGTAAAGGGGATTTGCCACCACGCAGGAGGTGTTTTCAGTTGCGATCGGCAACATCGATATGCTATAGATTAACCTCGTTTGCGGCAGAATTTCCATTGTTTCTGGGGGCTGCCGGCACTGTCAACGGAGAAACGGTGATGCAGTTTGAGATTGATAGGATTGTTCGTACCGCTTTGCAGGAAGATATCGGCCTGGGGGACGTTACTACCATGGCGATCGTAGCACAGGATTCAACAGCGTACGCGGAGTTAGTTGCCAGGGAGGATTTTGTTCTGGCTGGTCTTGACGTTGCGGCCGCGGTTTTTCACCAACTGGATCCGGAAATCGACTTTGAAAAAATTTTTGTTGACGGGCAGAAAGTCAATAAAGGAGAGGTTCTTGCCTGGATCAGGGGGTCTGCCCTCATGCTGCTGCAGGCGGAGCGGGTGGCGCTGAATCTGCTCCAGCGCATGTCGGGTATAGCAAGTCTTACAGCACGTTTTGTTGATGCTGTTCAGGGCACCGATGCCATCATTGTTGATACGCGTAAGACGGTTCCGGGCTTGCGGGCGTTGGATAAATATGCTGTGCGTGCCGGTGGTGGGCGCAATCACCGTATCGGTCTTTTTGATGGCGTATTGATCAAGGAAAATCATATCGCCGCCGCCGGTGGAATAAACGAGGCGATTTTTCGTGCCAGGGAAAAGATACCCCACACCCTCAAAATAGAGATCGAAACCCGCAATCTGGACGAAGTTCAGCAGGCTGTTAATGCCGGAGCTGATATCATTATGCTGGATAATATGGCGAATAATGATATGGCCCGGGCAGTGGAGTTGATTGGTGGTCGCGCTTTGACCGAGGCTTCCGGGGGTGTAAGCCTGGAGCGTGTTCGGGAGATTGCAGAAACAGGTGTGAATATTATTTCTGTCGGGGCGTTGACTCATTCAGTAGTTGCGGCTGATATCTCGATGTTGTTCAAGTGACACAGCCGTCGTTGTCATCCCGTGAGCGTATTCTTGAGCTGCTACGCCGAGACTCCACCGTCTGGATGTCGGGTGAACAAATCAGCCGGGAGTTGCAGATGTCGCGCGCAGCAGTCTGGAAGCAAATAAATTCACTGCGCGCCCTGGGGATATCAATAGAGGCCCGGCATGCCAGAGGATACCGGTTGCTGGAAACGCCGGATCTGCTGTTCAGCGCGGATGTGCTCAAAGGGGTGAATTCCCGGATCATTCCCCGGTCGCTGGAGCTTCTCCCGGCAACAGACTCAACTAATCTGCAGTTAAGAAAAAAGGCCGAAGCCGGGGCTGAAGAGGGAACTGTTCTGGTCGCTGATGAGCAATTGGCAGGCAAGGGTCGTCTGGGGCGTCCGTGGACATCGCCGTCAGGGGTAAACCTCTATTGTTCGTTGCTGTTGCGTCCGCAAATACCCGTTCAACAGGCTCCTCAGTTTACTTTTCTTTCCGCTGTCGCGGTCGTTGATACTCTTAAGTCTCTGTGCACGATCACGGCAGAAGTCAAATGGCCCAATGATATACTGGTTGGCGGAGCCAAAATAGCCGGACTGCTCAACGAGATGAGCGCTGAAACAGAGCAGGTCAACTATATTGTTCTTGGTATCGGTGTTAATCTGAACATGACGGCCGAGCAGTTCCCGGATGAACTTAACTATCCGGCAACTTCTGCTTTGCTTGAAACGGGGCGGCAGGTCCCCCGTGGCCATTTTTTGCGGGAGTTGCTCCAGCGTCTTGATTTTTATTATTGCGAGTTTCTGGAGCAGGGCTTTGCACCCATTCGTCAACACTGGGAGCAGTTGTGTCCGATTATAAATCGGCGTGTCCAGGTGAACGGTGAACTTACCGGCACAGTAGTAGGATTGGAAGTGGATGGGGCTCTGCGCCTCCAGCTTGATTCGGGTCGGTTTGAGCGGGTTATCGCCGGTGACGTACGAATGGTCAATTAAATAACAGCAAAACGGATACTGATTAGCACCAATCTTCCGCTTGAACCCTTCTCCTGGGAGAGAAGGTGGCTGAAAGCCGGATGAGGGGGCTTGAAATGGTCAAAATCTCTCCCTCACCCTGGCCCCCTCCCTCAGGGAGAGGGGATAAGATTGCATCTACGGAAGATTAGTTCTAATCAGGAAAAAAGGATTAATCGGCGCCATGCTTCTGGTTATTGACGTAGGTAACAGCAATACCGTTCTGGGGATATATCAGGAGCAGAACCTGATTCATGACTGGAGGATTACTACTGACAGGCATCGTACCCTCGATGAATATGCCATGGTGATGCGGCAGTTGTTCCAGCTCTGTGGGCTCAATTTTGACGAATTGAAGGCGGTGATTATCTCCAGCGTTGTTCCCTCCATGCTCGGAACGATGGACGGGCTCTGTAAGAAATACTTTCGCCTGACCCCCTATGTTGTCGGGCCGGGAATGAAAACCGGCATGCCGATCCATTACGATAATCCCAAAGAAGTCGGAGCTGATCGTATCGTCAATGCTGTAGCTGCCTATGAGCAATTCCGCTGTGCTCTTATAGTGGTCGATTTTGGGACTGCAACGACCTTTGATGTTGTCTCGGCTGATGGCTGCTATCAGGGAGGAGCCATCGCTCCGGGTATAGGTATTTCTTCCGAAGCGCTGTTCGAGAGAGCAAGCAAGCTGCCTCGGGTTGACTTTTTACAGCCCGGCCAGATTATTGCCAGGAACACGGTAAGCAGTATCCAGGCGGGGATCTTTTTCGGCTATCTTGGCCTGGTGGAAGGGATCATCAAGCGTATGAAAAAAGAGATGCCGCAAAATCCACAGGTGATCGCCACGGGTGGCCTCGCCGCCCCCATCGCCGCGGCCACCGACTCTATTGATCGGGTCGAGCCTTTCCTGACGTTGGAGGGACTGCGTCTGTTGTACGAGCGAAATCGAATCTGACTGGTATGTTAATCTGTTTGTGCCTCGTGTGTTGACCTGATCTGTCCGGATACAGGTGATTGCGGGGGAGTGACTTTTCATGTAAAGGAGCGATTCATGGACAAACATGACACGACGAAGGTGAGAAATCTTGGAATTGTGGCACACAATAGTGCCGGAAAAACTTCCCTGGTAGAGGCCATCCTGTTCAATACCGGGATGACGGACAAGCTTGGAAAGGTTGATCTCGGCACCTCGTCCATGGATTTTGAGGAAGAAGAAATCAAGCGCAAATCGACCTTGAGTGCCAGTCTTAACCATTGCCGCTGGGGGGACTACAACCTGAATATCGTTGATACTCCAGGGGTCAGTAATTTCCTGCATGATACTCGGCGCTGCCTGCGCGTTCTGGGTGGTGCGGTGGTGATTGTTTCAGCTATTTCCGGAACCAAGGCCCAGACCAAGCGAATTTGGGAATGGTGTGATACCTTCGAAGTGCCGCGCATCGCGTTCGTCAATAAAATGGATAAGGAACGGGCGGATTTCCTCAAAGCCGTTGACGATATGGAGAAGTCCCTTGGTGCCAGGGCGGTTGTTGTGACCCAACCGATTGGTGCAGAAGAAAACTTCAAAGGCATTATTGATCTGGTGCGGATGAAAGCAAGGTTTTACACTTTTGATGAGACCGGAAAATTTGATGAGGTAGATGTTCCGGAAGAATATCTGAAGGAGGCGCAGCGACTGCGCGAACAGTTGATTGAGGCCGTGGCGGAAGCGGACGATGAACTGATGGAGAAATACCTGGAAGGTGAAGCCTTTTCTCAGGAAGATATTCTGCGCGGTCTGCGCGAGGGAACCCTGACCGGAGTTTTTACACCGGTTTTTTGTGGCAGCGCAACTGCAAATATTGGTGTCCGGCAGCTTCTTGACTATGTTGTTGCCTGCCTGCCGTCTCCCATTGATAAGGGCATTCAGGTCGGATTCAAGCCCGACACGGACGAACCTGTTGAGCGTAGGCCGAGCCCGGATGATCCGTTTTCAGCCATGGTTTTCAAGACTGTCAATGATCCCTATGCCGGTAAATTGACCTTGATGCGACTTTATTCCGGCACCTTGACGGCGGATACGGTTGTGTTGAACCCGAACAAGGATGAAAAGGAGCGGATCAGCCATCTGTACAAGATGGAAGGGAAAAAGCAGACACCGATCGAGGTTGCCGCTGCCGGAGATATTATTGCTGTGCCCAAACTTAAGGTAACCGCGACCGGTGACACCCTCTGTGACATGAAAGATCCGGTCATGTTTGAGCCGCTGGTACCCCTTAAGCCGGTCATTTCTTTTGCCCTTGAAGGACGAACCAAGGGCGATGAAGACAAGATCTACACCGGCCTGCAGCGTCTGATGGAAGAAGACCCGACGCTCACGGTAAGCCGTGATGAAGAAACCAAGGAAATGGTGCTCTCAGGTATGGGGCAGATTCACCTGGAGGTAGCGGTAGAACGGCTCAAGCGTAAATATGGCGCTGATGTTATCCTGAAGGAACCGAAGGTGCCCTATCGGGAGACAATCCGGGCCTCAGCTCAGGTTCAAGGTAAATACAAGAAGCAGTCAGGTGGTCGTGGGCAGTACGGTGATGTCTGGATCGAGGTTAAGCCTCAGCCACGAGGCAGCGGTTACGAGTTTGTTGACAGGGTGGTTGGCGGTGTCGTGCCACGCAACTATATTCCCGCTGTTGACAAAGGCATTATTGAAGCGATGAAAACCGGCCCTTTGACCAAGAATCAGGTTGTTGACGTTCAGGTGAGCCTCTACGACGGCTCACATCATTCGGTAGATTCATCGGAGATGGCGTTCAAGGTTGCCGGTTCCATGGCGTTCAAAAAGGCGATGGAACAGTGTAAGCCGGTTCTTCTTGAACCGATTATGGCCATGGAGATAACCGTTCCCGATGATTGCATGGGGGACGTCATTGGTGACCTGAACTCTCGTCGCGGCAAGGTTGTTGGCGTTGAACCTCAAGCCAGCAGTCAGATCATTAAGGCTGAGGTCCCGATGGCTGAGGTTCTCCGTTACGCACCGGAACTACGGTCGATGACGTCTGACCGCGGCATGTTTACCATGGAATTCAGCAAGTACGAAGAAGTTCCTTCACATCAGACTGCAAAGATTCTCGAAGAACATAATCAGGAATCTTAAGGGCGTCGGCGGGGCTCTTTAATTAGATTGCCCCGCCATTTTTTCCGGGAGTCAGGAAATGACAGCAGGTAAAGACCGGAACACCTCAGATCCGACAACACCCGAAATTGATTCAGATGCACCCAGCTCGACAAAGAGGATAGAGGATTTTCTGGTGACAGAGACATCATCAAAGGTCTCTTTTAAAGATCTGGCCAAGCAGGAAGTCAAGACACACAAAAGTCGCAGCGGATCTTTGCGTTGGGTGCTTGTGCTGGTGGTGTTATTGCTTCTGGCTGGTTTGGCGGGTTGGTATCTGTATCCGTTTTCAGCAACCGACCGGTCCCGGGCTCAAGTAGCTGAAATTCAGGTAGAAAAACGCATGGAAATGCCGTCTCGTCCGCCCCTACCGCAAGAACCTGAAGCAGAAAAGACGGTGAATGAAGAGCTTGCCGCACTACCGAGCGATCACTCAGGTGACGTGCTGACAGGGCTGTCGCAAGATTCCAGTGACATCATACCGCCAGACACCGGGCCGGGCGTTGCGGAAGCAGAAGAAGTCAGTGGGGTTGCGCCGATGACACCTGCGGAGGTCGAGCCGCCGGGAGAGGAAACCAGTGTTGCGGTTGTAGCTGATGAAGCGCTGTATCGTGTTCTGGTCGGTCCCATTGTCAGCACCGAAGAAGTGGCACGGGCGACGGCGCTGCTGGTTGACAAGGGCTTTCGTCCACAGTCACAGCCGGAATCCGGCACAGTGGATATGATAAGGCTGCTGGAAGGAATTTACCCTCTGGCGCAAGCGCAAGAGCGTCTCGAGCAACTACAATCAGAGTTTCCATCGGCGTTTTTACTCCCCGACGGTGACAGGTGGGCCTTGTATATAGGTTCATTTTCTGACCGTGATCGAGCGCGGCGGCAGCAGAGGGCTCTGGCTGAGCGTCAGATTGAAGTCGCTCAGGTTGATTCACAGTTGACTATGGCCGGTACATTACTGATTGTAGCCCATGCAGATGAAAAGACTGCCGAGGGGGTTGCCGCGGAAATCAGGGCTTCCGGTCTGCGTGCACGAGTTGAAATTGAACGTTAGGCGAGGACGGATGTGAACGAGGAACAGCAGACAGGGAAGGTTCAGGTCAAGCTCCCGGCCGAGGTGGCAAAAATCATGAGCAAATGGGGAGGACACAGTGTCCGCCTTGCTGCTGCGCGTGGTGCCTTGCCCATGTCCGGCCCGAATCTGGTCATGGTTTTGTTTGTTTTCTACAATGGTGAAAATCAGGAACTCAGAGAAGAGGCTCTCAGTACCCTGCAGACCCTGCCGGCACAGATTCTGCTGGCAGCCTTGACTCAGCCCGAACTTCATCCTGCCATCATCGACCTGATCATTCGTTTGCGTTACGAGGATGCAGTGATTATGCAGGCTGTCATCGCGCATCGAATGACGGGGATCAAGAGTCTGCTTTTTCTCGCGCAAAACAGTTCCGGTGACGTGTTGGACATGCTTGCTGACAGCGACGAAATCCTTCTTAAGGCTGATGCTATCCGTCAAGCCATTATCAACAACCCCAGCACAGACAAGATTACCCGCATAAGGCTGGGATGGGATCCCGCCGAAGAAGAGCAGGAAGAGTCGGTGCGGGCATCGGAAACTGGAGCTGAGACCGAAACAGCGTCGCAAAGCGGCGATGATGCAGATGCTGATACCGCGGAGTCTGATGACGAGGAATCTGAACAGGAGTCGCTGTCAAAGTACCAGCAGTTGCAGGAGATGACAGTTAATGAAAAGATCAAAATGGCGCTTACCGGTGACAAGGAGTGGCGAACCTTGCTGATCCGAGAGGCGAATAAGCAGGTTAACACGGCGGTATTGCGAAATCCGCGTATCACTGAAGCAGAGGCTCTGGCAGTGGCGCAAAATCGCAGCAGCAGTGAAGAATTGATTCGGATAATTCTGCTTAATCGTGATTGGGTGAAACTTTATGACATGAAAAAAGCCTTGGTCTGTCACCCTCGCACGCCACTCCAACAGGCAATGAGGATGATGGCTTTTTTATCGGAGCGCGACGTCAAAGAGTTGGCTAACAGTCGCAATGTGACCCAACCGATTATCAATAATGCTCGACGCATGTTAACAACCAAGAAGAAATAGTCATCATCAGCAAAGGACGCAGACAATGTCATCAGAACGATTTAAAATCGGTATTCTTACGCTGTCCGACAAGGGCGCGCGAGGAGAGCGAGTGGATGAAAGTGGCCCACTTCTGTCGCAGATGGTGGCCGCACTGGGTGATGTTGTTCGTTATCAGGTCATTGCCGATGACGCTGATACTCTGGTGATGATGCTGACCCGGTGGATTGATGATTTGCATCTGGATCTGATTCTAACTACCGGTGGAACAGGCTTGAGCCCTCGTGACCTGACACCCCAGGCG
Organism: Geobacteraceae bacterium; assembly: GCA_007125165.1. Taxonomy (GTDB): domain Bacteria; phylum Desulfobacterota; class Desulfuromonadia; order Desulfuromonadales; family Geopsychrobacteraceae; genus Pelovirga. Next base: position 14,691 of record SLDV01000012.1, read on the forward strand.
ACAGAATCTATTCTAGACTACCAGATTCCCGGAATGGCAGAAGCGATGCGTGCTGCCAGCCTCGTCAAAACACCTCATGCCATGTTGTCGCGAGCGCTGGTTGGAGTACGCAAGCAGAGCCTGATCATTAACCTGCCGGGTAGCCCAAAAGGGGCCGGGGAAAACTTTTCAGTTCTCCTGCCGGTTCTTCCCCATGCACTGGAAAAACTTAAGGGGGACCCCTCCGACTGCGCCGTGGAGCCCTGAAATCATGCGTATCACCCCGATGACCGAATTGACTGTGCGCTCGGACAAGCTTCAGGCGATTATGCGCGACCGACAGATTGATGCCGCTATTCTGGTTCAAAACAGCGACCTTTTCTACTTTACCGGCTCCATTCAGCGCGGACTCTACTATCTCCCAGCTGAAGGAGATCCCATCTATTTTGTCTTTCGTGATCACGGCCGTGCCCGTATGGAGTCGGGTTTGTGCCATGTTGTCTCCCTTGATCGCCTTGGCAGTCTGCCTGAAAAGCTCAGCAGTTACGGTCTGCCTGTTCCTGGACGAATAGGACTTGAATTTGATGTTCTTCCCGTGGCCGAAGCGGATCGTTATGGCAAGATTTTCCCCGCCGCAGAAATGATCAATGTGACTCCGCTGGTGCGCGATGTGCGTTCAATAAAGAGTCCTTACGAGCTTGAGATCATGAAGGATTGCGCTCTTATTGCGGATCGAGTTTATGAACATGCCAAAACCCTGATCAAGGTCGGAAAGACCGATCATGAAGTAATGGCTGAACTGTTCGGTTTCGCCCTCAAGCAAGGGCACCAGGGGTTGATCCGCATGCGCAGGTTCAATGCCGAGATGTTTTTTGGTCATGTTTTTTCCGGTGTAGATGGCGCTGTCCCCGCGCATCTCGATGCACCGCTGGGGGGGCTGGGGACCACGCCGGCAGTCGGTCAGGGGGCAGGGCATAAGAAAATTGCTGCGAACGAGCCCATCATTGTTGACTTTATTGTTGCCTATGACGGTTATCTGGTCGATCAGACACGAACCCTGTCAATTGGATCGCTACCCGACAGATTACACCAGGCCTATGCTGACATGCTGGAGATTCAGAAGCTCATGTTTGAGTTGGCAAGGCCGGGAGTCGGTTGGTCCGAGCTCTATCGGCGCTGCCTTGAGCGCGCCTGCCAAATGGGCTATGAGGAACATTTTATGGGGGCCGGGGGATCCCAGGTGCGCTTTATCGGTCACGGGATCGGTATTGAGGTGGATGAGTACCCTTTTATCGCTCAGGGGTTTGACGATCAGGTGCTGGCACCCGGAATGGTCTTTGCCTTTGAGCCCAAGGCGGTTTTCCCCGGTCTTGGCGCAGTGGGTATTGAGAATACCTGGCGAGTAGTTGACGGCGGCATTAAGCGACTGACCTATTCTCAGGAGAACTTGCGGGAATTGCCGCAGGACGGCTAGTTGCTGCGGGGATCAGGCTTTGGTGCAGCCGCGCCAGCGGACGGCGCGCTTGACTCTGGCTTGCAGGCGTACCGGATTAATGGGTTTGGCAATAAAATCGTAAAAACCCATATCCAGCAATTTGTACTCATCTTCAGCCGCTGATTTGCCTGTGTAGGCTATTACCAGTATATCTTCCAGCGCAGGGTTGTCCTGCAGAGCTTTGAACAATTCGATCCCATCCATGCGCGGCATAGCAATTTCAGTGATGATCAGATTGGGTTGGTATTGTACCGCCATCTTCAGGCCTTCCATTCCGTTTCTGGCTTTATGGATCGTAAATCCCTCCTTGATCAGAGCCGCCTCCGCCGCACTCAGGGCCAACTCCTGATTGTCGACAAGCAGGATGTCCCAACTGCGATCTTCTTTTGTTGCCGGCACCGAGTTTTTATAATGTTTTTCGATGGCGGCTTTGATGTCGGCGGGTGTTGCGACACAAGGAGCAATGCGCAGACCGAGCTTGAAAGACAGATTACTCTGCAGGGTCATGTTGAGAGGATTGGCCATGGCCAGGTAAAGAGTTTTGCCGTCCAGTTTTAACGGAAAAACCAGATGAGCCAGGGCAGTTTCAGCTTCGACAATATCAAGAACGGATTGTGAAAATTTGTGTCTGACGATCTGTCTGGCAAAGGGAAAACCGAATTGTTTGGACAGGGCTTTGGCAATATCCTCTTCGAGTATGATATCCATCTCTTCGAGAATCTTTCCCAAGGGTTTTTTCGATGTTTTTTGCCGCGCCAGTGCATCATTCAGCTGATTGTTGTTAATTAATTGATCTTCCAGCAGAATTTCGCCAAATTTTTTTCGTGACATTGTTCCCCCGAGGGGTGTTTTTTAAGCCGATAATGGGACTTATCGCTGCGATGAATAGAAAAAAAACAAAACAACTATATTGGCCATTATGGCAGTACTTTTAAGTTGCTGCAACCCTTTACTATTGCGCGAATAAAGTTTTTGTGTCGTCAGGCTGGGCAGAAGATGTGAATAGATTTAAGAAGGGAGGTCTCCCGCCTCTTCCAAGGCTCTTTGCAGCGCCGTCAGTGTTTCCACGGCGCCTCCGGCGAACGAAAAATGTTTCCCCTGTATTTGCGGTTCACGTGGGTTGATACGTAAAACGCTGGTCTGTGAGCGCTGCCCCAGTCGTTCGCTCAAATGCCGGATGGTTGGAATGGCTGTGCCGGCCCCGATTTCAACGACAACCATCCTGCCGCCCTGGTATTGCTTAAGGAAGCGGTCAAACCGTTCTTCCTGTATCGCTGAGCGTTGATGCAACCAGGCGTAGTCACCGAACATGAGAATATTGGGCCTGGCAACGCGCCGGCATTTAGGGCAAAAAGGGGTTGAGCGTGCTCTCATGGTTGCTTCATCGATATCAAGGGTTTCCTGATTGGGCCAGATGTCTCTGCAGCAGGGGGTAGTGCACTGCAGATGGTGAATCGAGCCGTGGACCTCAAGAACCTGCTCATCGGCAAAGCCGGCTTTCTGGAATTGACCGTCAACATTGGAGGTTACAATGAAGGTCGGCAGATTGAAACGCTCCCCCCAATTTTTCAGTAAATGAAAGCCGGCATGAGGTACAGTGCTGCGATACAGGTTGGTTCGGTGGCCGTAGAAACCCCAGCCGAAGTGAGGATCATCTTCAAAATGTTCGGGATTGGCCGCCTGAATAAAGCTCAAGCCCAGCCGTTCGTACATGGGATATGCATTCCAGAACCCCTGGTTGCCGCGAAAATCGGGGAGACCGGAATCAACACCCATGCCTGCTCCACTGGCAATAACAAGGGCATCGGCATGAAGAAGTTGCTGCGCTGCTTCAGAAAATCGTCCGTTGGGGGTCATTACTGTCCTCCTTGGTCAGATGGCCACGGAGACCTCGGCCGGTTGAAGGGTGCGGGTCAAATCCGCGGGCTTCAGTTCTACAAGCAGACCACGTTTGCCGCCGTTGATCCAGATTGTTTCCAGGTTTTTAATTGATGCCTCAAGATACACAGGCAGCGTCTGACGGGTGCCGAAAGGAGAAATGCCGCCAGCTTGATAGCCGGTAATTCGTTCCGCTTTTTCGACACTGCAAGGGCTGACCTTTTTGACTTTGAGTTGTCTGGCGAGATGTTTTTCGGAAACGTTGCAGCTACCATGCATGAGCATGATAAAAGGGCGCTGTTGATCGTCTTCCATGATCAGGGTTTTGATAATCGAAAACTCATCGATATTCAACGCCCGCGCACTGGCTCTGGTGCCACCTTTTTCTTCATAGGGATAGGGGTGCGGGATGAATTTGACTTTGTGCTGTTTCAGGAACCTGATGGCTGTGGTTGCCGGAATCTTTGCTTTGCCCATGTGCAGTCTTTCCATCTTTTGAGCCGCCGGCCGGTATTTAGTGTCCATCCGCAAACTCCGGATAGACACAATGCCGTTTTCGAATTGGAAACGATTTAACGTCCAATCCAGGACAGGGGGATAAAGAGAATGCTGATGATGATGACAGCAGCAAATATCATCCCGCCAATCTTGAATAAGCGATCAGTCTGTCGCATTCCGCGGATACTGACAGGCATCCACCAACCGAATGCGGCCCCAGACAGAAGCCCGCCCAGATGCGCCGCATTGTCGGCACCGATCAGAATGCCGAAAATAAATGCCAGTACCGCCCATTGAAACATGAAGTTCCGCCGCTGCAGCCCGATGTGACCGCCGATGCGATGATAATAGCTGACGGAAAAGCCGATCAGGCCGAAAATAGCACCGGAAGCTCCCACGGTGACAACGCCGGGGTGCCAGAACAGGCCGGCGAGGGTAGCAACCAGCGCGGTAATGGCATAAACCGAGAGAAACCGGTTCCAGCCGATCTCGGATTCCAGCAATGGTCCAACCTGGTAGAGAACCATCATATTAAAACCGAGATGGATCAAGCCGCCGTGGGTAAAGGCATAGGTAACACAGCGCCACCACTGTCCTCCTTCAAGGGCCAGGGGCCAGTATTGGCCGCCCCAGTATACCAGTAGATTGGTAGGAGGTCTGAACATGACCTGCATACCCAGGCCGAGGATGGTGCCGTGGAGAACCATCAGGGTAAAAAGGGCCAGATTGGTATAGATCAGAATCTGGACCAGAGAGCGGCCGCGCAGGGAGTTTTTAATAAAAAACAGGTGACGTGACGAATTATGACTCATTCAGGGCTCCTGTGGAGGTAATAGAATGTCATCTTAGAACAGGTTTTTCATCCAGCCAAGGGCGAAAAAAGTACCTATCGATGATCCCAGAGACGAGAATAAAAACACCAGCAGAACGCGAGCCAGGCGGTTGTGCCACCATCCTTTAAGGCTGAGAAGATCTTCGCCAACCTTTTTCATGTCGGAAACCAGTGGTGGAGCAACAAAGGATTGCACCAGTGCGGTGACAAATCCGGCACCAATGGTAGGGTTGAGAGATGTCAGGGGTGCAGCTATGAAGGCGGTGACGACAGTTATCGGGTGGCCCCAGGCCAACAGGGTGCCAAAGGCGGAAAAGAGCCCGTTGGCTAAAATCCAGGCTGTAGCTGCCTGGGCCATCTGGTCACGGTTACCGAAAAAAAAACCGCCGATAAACAAAGACAGAACCAACACCGGAATAATCCAGGGAATAACTCGTGACGACAGGGTTTTCGGCGGTATGGTGCTGATTTTTTCAATATCTGTCAGGCTCGCGGACGGTTCTTGCAGGCGAGCAGTAATGCCGGGCAGGTGAGCTGCGCCGACAACAGCAACAATCCGGTCACCAGGGGCGTGACGGATGTGGTAGGCCATGTAGATGTCGCGCTCATCAACCAGAATCTGTTTGACCGAGGGGAGCATTTCACCCATTTCCTCAAGCATGCCGGCAAGATTATCTGACTGCCGCAGTCTGGCCAGTTCATCTTCACTGATCTGCTGTTTTTCAAAAAGGCTGGCAAGTAGACTCGCCAGGACTTTCATTTTGTTCCACAGACCAGTGATGCGCCATACGCGCAACAAGGTTGTACGGATGTTGCGATCGACGAGTTCCACCCGCATTCCTTGTGATTCAGCAACCTGCGCTGCGGCTGCAAGCTCTGCTCCCGGCTGAACTCCTGTTGCCAGGCCCATTCTTTTTTGATAGGAGGAAAGAGCAAGATTGGCCAATAAAAAAGGCAACTGTTTTTTGCGGATGACGTCTTTGAGGTTGAGGGATTCCCACCCCTTCTGATTGATCAGGGATTGATAGCGCTGTTGATCAAGTTCAACACAGACAGTTTCCGGTTTCAGCTCGTTAATAACCTTGGTGACGGTATCAACAGATTCCTGTGAAATATGGGCAGTACCGACCAGAATAATATCTTTGTTGTCGACAGAAAGACAGGTGACGTCGGAGTCCGAGGGAATGTCGTTCAAAAGCTCCTCCGAGAAGGTTGAATCAGTTAATCAACATAAGAAAATAGTCACGCATACTAGCACAATAGCTCCGGCCTAGCCATTATTTCGCAATTCTTTTGGTGGGCAAAAAAAAGGATCCGATCTGATGTCGGATCCTTCTGGTCAAGACGACTCTCCACCGCTACCGTGGGTCATTGGACTCACATCGAGTGCCAATGAGGTGGGGCATGCTGTAAACCCTTCAGGCGTCCCACTCTAGTGGTGGGCTGGCTCACCGGGTTCCTGTAGTGTGCCCCGGATAACTGCTATTCCGAGTGGACGTTCTGACCTCACCTGCAGGGTAGAGAGTCGATCACCATCGATTGAGTTCGAGTATAGATAAAGCAAAGGAAAAGATCAAAAAAAAATGATAAAAAAAGAACCTCAATCTCGAGGATGAAATGTGAGCAAGTTGGTGTTAGTATATGGTGATGTATCGGCTGGATTCAGGCCTTTTACTGATCTTTGTCCCTGGTGGGACCAAACTAATGGAGGAAATCGATGCCCAAACGTCTCGAGGTGTACAAGTGCAGTATCTGCGGAAACATCGTTGAAGTCATGCATGCCGGTGCCGGAGCGCTGGTCTGTTGTGGTAAGAACATGGAACTGATGACGGAAAATACCGTTGATGCGGCGACAGAAAAGCACGTTCCGGTGATTGAAAAAGGTAACGGCACCATTACCGTCAAGGTTGGCAGTGTTGCCCATCCGATGGAAGAGGCTCATTACATTGAGTGGATCGAGTTGCTTGCCGATGACAAGGTCTATCGCAAGTTTCTCAAGCCCGGCGAGGCTCCCGAGGCGACTTTTAATGTGACGGCAGAAAAAGTTACCGCACGTGAGTATTGTAACCTGCATGGACACTGGACTGCCAAGTCTTAAAACCTTTTCCCTGTTCCTCTCCCCCAGGAAGAGGGGCTGACCTTTTATCTACTGGACCACTAAAACAAAAAAGCAGATACATCCTGTCGGGCGTATCTGCTTTTTTGCATTGCATAAGTCAAATCTGTGACGGGCAGATCCTTGTGTCCATCACAGGGGGTGGTCAAAGACTTATTTATGGATCAGAGGACAACCTCCAGGTAGGCACTAGTCTGTGCCTGCTTCTGACGTATGACTTCCTGCGGATCGACATCAACAAATTTCTCATCCGGGGTTACCTTGAACAGAGGTTGCCCCTTCTGGATAATAGTGCCGTCACCACTGTCGATAAGAATCTTGTCGATGGTGCCGGAGAAGGGGGCCGGGACTTTATTAAACATCTTCATGACCTCAAGAATAAACAGGGGTTGTCCTTTATCGAAATGCATCCCTTCGGTGACGAAAGGTGGTAAGCCGGGAGCTTCCTGAGCATAGTACATGCCACCACCGGGTGAAACAATCTCGTCCTCTTTAGTGGCCGGAGGCGGCACCAGGACTTTTTTCATGGTCGCCTGAAGATCCGGGTCATGGAGATAGTCCGGAATGGTGACCTCCAGATTTTCTTCGATTTTCAAATCAAAGAAATCAGTATTTTCGCCAACTAAAAAGAGCATGCCGAGCATTTCATTGCCGATTTCATAGCCGGCATGGGCAGACTGAATTTGTGCCCAGGTTTCTTTATCGAAGCCGCCTTGAGGTTTGTCTTTAGCAAGAATGTCGTTGAGTTTAACGAAGTCCTGCGTGCTCAGGTCGAACTTTTCACGCAGTTTAGCGTAGAAATCAAGAGCGTTATCTAAAAGATCACGGTCGTGGGTCCAGATGACTTCAGCCGCCGGGGCGTCAGCCCGCCAGTTCATGTTCAGATAGTGATAGGTGTCTTGCAGAACCAGTAGTGGATTGCGCAGCCAGACGATTTTGCCTTTTTCCATGCGATAATTGCTTTTGTTAATGCTCAGCCATCCCGACAGCAGATGGGGGTCATGCAGCAGCATCTCCATAGGCCGGGTCAGCAGGGTTCCTTTGCGATCAAGAGCCGTGGACGCCGCTTTGGCCCCTTCCGGATCATCAGCAAAAAATTTGGCGTAGTGCTTTTTGGTCGCCAGGAATGCGTGAACAATGTCCAGTTTCTGAGCCTCTTCCTTGAGCTTGCCGACGAGGGTCAGGTAGGGGACAATAAAGCGGGTCGTCGGTTTGGCCATGACGTTGTTGCCGATAAACCAGTTGACCAGGCCGTAATGGAATTTCAGGTTGGTGGCCAGGTTGCGTCCGCGTAGTATCGTGCGGCAGAGAACTTTGGAGAGGTGATTGTAGCTGTCGAGGCGATCTACTCCTTTGGTCAGCAGCAGGGCAATGTTGGAGTCGTAGGCCCCGGCAAGATGGTAAAACATGAACTGGCCGGTATCGGGGTTGGGGGTGCAGATTCCCTGGTCGTCACGTATCTCACCTTCACTCGGCGGCGACCAGTAGAGGATATAACCGCCGGCGCTTGGTGACAGGGAAGCGTCCGTTGCATTCAGACGCGCTTCGGCCGCGGCGCCAAAGCGTTGTATACGTTCAGGACGTGGCAGTCGCTCACCATGCACGGCCAGCAGAGCCATGGCCTCAACCAGGGACTCGACGATGAAGAAGTCGTTCTCGTCCTCAGGGTTGGTGAATTTGAGACTGTAAACCAGCTCAGTAACCCGGTGCTCAACCTGAATGCGGGTGTTGACTTCCATGAAATAGTGGCGCGAGCCATCAACGATACATTCAAAAGTCGATGCCGAGTCGAGGCCGACCGCGAGGCCGAAGCGCTCGGATTCTTCTTCCATGCGCTTGAGCACGGCCAGGTCAGACTCGAGGGCCTCAATCTGTGCCTTGTTCTTTGCTTTTTTGGCCTTGGCAATTTCCGCGGCAAGACCTTCCTGAGTAACGGAGATTTCCAACAGCTTCTGTTCGTGCATCTGCAAGGAACAGTCACGTCCGCCCAGGGCAATACACCACTGACCGTTGCCCAGCAACTGAATCTCATTGTGTCGTGTTTGTTCAATGTTCAGCTCAATCAGAACGTTTTTGTTGTCGCCAACGCCATTGGCTTTGACTTCGTTGAGGATTTCGCGAACCATCCCCGGGGCATCAGCCGCGGCCTGCTGAATCTGTTTTTCCGTCGGTTGTTTGGCCATCAGTAAAGAAGCGCCAAGGATGCGTTGCCCCTTGCCGCCACCGCCGCCGATGGCTTTAAGGCGGATACGGGCGCCGGGATACTTTTTAAACATCTCGGCGCATTCGTATTGTACCTGGGTACAAAGTTCTTCAACAGTAATCAGGTCGATTCCTTTGCTGTACGATGCAAACAGAATGGCATCAGCCAGATCTTCCAGAGATATTTCCGGATCATCGATGAGCTTGTGATCTAGATTAAGTTCTTCGGCTTTCACCAATGCCCGCAACTGTTCACGGGTTTTATTTTTTTTGAGCAGGGTGCGGGCGGTGACATTGTCGATACCAGGAGTGACTGAAACATTGACCTGGAGGGCGGTACGCTTGGCTTCATCTTTCTTTCCTGCTGAGCGCTGGGTACCGGAACACGGGCCGATGAAGCGCAGGCCGGCATTTTCAATGGCGGCGACAAACTCATCATCTTCCGCCATGAAGCCATAGCCGGCAAAAATCGAGTCATAGCCGTTATCCCGGGCGATACCGATGATCTGCTGAATTCGTTGGACCCGCTCCTCTTTTGAGGCGCCGGTATAGTCGGGGACCCGATGAACCCTGCTGGTGTCGGTCAACTGGCGCAGCTCGGGCGACAGGGCGTTAGGGTAGATGATGGAATCTTTTTCTGACAGAAGAATCCCGTAGTGGGTGATCCCCATCTCTTCATAGACGTCCATGGCCTCCTTGCGAATCGGGCCACGACAGACGATCAGGGGCTTAAGGTCTTCGCAGGAAAACGAGCTTACCCATGTGGAAGTAGACTTGCTGAGGCGACGATCTTTGTGGATCAGGGGGTTGTTGAAATAAAGGGCTGTATTTTGTGACATGAGTTTAATCTCCAGTTATCATGTATTTAAAAAATAGCACGCGAACAATTCTGCAGACTGTCAAGGTCAATGGAACTCACGCTGGACTCCCTGCCAGGCCGACGGTTTGTAGTGACGGAGGAAAAAATTGAGGTTTTCCCCCAGCACCTGGCGTAAATCAGTCGGCATGACCAGTGAGGAGATAGAGCCAAGAGCCAGCCCTTCCTTCGGGTTCATCAATTCCTTCTCATAACGCTGATTCAGTGCCGCTTCTTGTTGTTTGAGCCATTCCGCGACTTCTTTTTCGGCGTCTTTACGTGCCTCACCACCCTCAAGGCCAGCTTTGGTGCGTTCAGCAACGCCCTGAGCAATACGCTCTTTGACGGAACTGCGCAACTTGCGTAGTTCGTCCTTGTAGACGAATTCTTTACCTGCCGGACCCATGACCGCCAGACGTGTCGTTGGCAGAGCCAGAACCAGATCAGCACCGGTCGGGTAGTTATTGAAAGAAGCATAGGCGCCGCCGAAGGCATTGCGTAGAATCAGCAGAATACGCGGTGTACGGACATCGACGATGGAATCGAGCATGGAGCGTCCAGCCTGAACAATACCGCGGGCTTCCTGGTCGCGACCGGGGAGAAAGCCGGTGGTGTCTTCCATAAAAATCAGCGGAATATTGTAAATATTGCAGAAACGCACAAAACGGGCAATTTTCAGCGCCGAGTCGCAGTCGATCTGCCCCGATGAAACAGCGGAATTGTTGGCGACAAAACCGACGACATTGCCACCCAGGCGGCCAAAGGCGGTGATAGCTTCTCGGGATCGGGTCGGTTGGGTTTCGAAATAGTCCCCGTGATCGCAGATCTGTTGAATAATAATGGAAACATCAAAAGGCGTGTTAAAACCGGTCGGGGAGTTGAAGGCTTTCTTCAGCAGAGTGTTGATCTCCCAGGTTTTACGATCAAGGGGATCGCTGGTTTCCAGGTAGGGAGCCATGCTGTGGTTGTTATCAGGGATGTAGCTGAGCAGCCGAATCGCTGTACGCAGGGCGGCCATCTCGTCGGAAACAGTCAGGTCGGTAACCCCGGAGGCAGAATGCACCTTGGGCCCGCCGAGGTCTTCGGGGCTGATATCTTCACCGAGAACAGATTTGACAACCCCGGGGCCGGTAAGGCCAAAGAAGGTGTCTTCCGGCTGAATTACAAAGCTCCCCTGACGGGGTAGATAGGAGCCTCCACCGGCATTAAAGCCGAACATGCACATGATGGTCGGAACCACACCGCTGATTTTGCGCAGGGCGGTAAATACTTCGGCGTAGCCGTCAAGTCCACCGACGCCGGCGGGCACAAAAGCACCGGCTGAATCGTTCATACCGATGAGCGGAATCCCTTTTTCACCAGCCATATACATAAGGCGCGCAAGTTTCTGGCCGTTGGTTGCATCGATGGAGCCGGCGCGGACAGTAAAGTCGTGCCCGTAAATTGCGACATCGCGTCCGTTGATGTTGAGGATGCCGGTCACCAGCGAAGCGCCATCCAGGTTTTTACCCCAGTTCTGAAACAGAATATTCGGCTTGTGGTCGGTCAGAAAATTGATCCGCTCCCAGACCGTCATTCTTTTTTTGAAGTGCTGCTTTTCAATTTGGGCGACGTTGACCGATTTGATCGGGCGCTCAATCAGCTCGTATCCTTCGCGCATGACCTCTTCGTAGGCGCCAGATTGACCGGCTACTTCTCCTGGAATATTGAAGTCGACATGGTGTTTTTTGGCGAGGGGGTTTTGCAATGAGGGCTTGATTTTGTTGTTTGACATCGTTGGCATCCCTTTACAAAAGTTTTAGTCATTTTTCGATGTCTGTAAGTTGCTCATGACATCTAAAATGCCTGTGTGATTCATAAAATGAACGGGTGAACAGGTCATGCTGCCGGACATTGTCTCATTAGTGAGGCTGTGTCGGCAAACATAAAACGCTGTTTTTTACAGCGCTAACAAACAAAAAAAGGATGAAATTGTCAAGGATAATTTTACTTAGGGTAAAAAATTACAGAATTTGTTTATCCCGGTTTGAATATCAAGCGGGTTAATTGATCACTCTGGAGAGACTCAGTTTTAAAATATTCCGGCCTTGTCGGTTTTTCATGTCCATTATTCGCTGATCATTACCAATAGATGCAGCTTTATCCCCCTCCATGAGGCAGAGAGCAGGTTAACGCCACCTCCTCCCCCAGCAGAAGGGTTCAAGCGGAAGAGTCAATGCTCATCAGGATTTATTTTTTTTCAATGGAATCCTTCGGCCGGATTTGATCTCAAGCAGTTGTGGTAACAGCTCGCTGCGCCGACATAGCTTCAATGCCTCAATGATATCACGACGTGATTCCAGCCGGTGGTATAAGAGCAGTGACTTCTGCATTTTTTTCTCCTTTGCTGTCCGCGGTACCTGTATTCGGGTACCGTTGAAGGGGTCGCTGCCGGTATAATAGATGCATGTTGACAGGGTGCCGGGGGTCGGAGTGAAATCCTGAACCTGCTCTACTATGAGCCGGTGACGTTTCAGGTAGAGGGCAACATCAATCATGTCATTCAGTGTGCAGCCGGGATGCCCGCTGATCAGGTAGGGAACAATTCCCGCATACCCACCGCTCTGCCGACAGCGTCGCCGATAGTCATCGAGAAAAGCGGTGAAGACCGCAGCCCCCGGTTTGTGCATAACGCGGCTGACCGGGTCGCTGAAGGTTTCCGGCGCGACCTTGAGCAGACCACTGATGTGATGCTGCAGCAGGGCATCATAATAGTCCGGTTGCAACGGCAGCAGATCGTAACGGATACCGGATGCGACGAAAACGTGCTTGACTTTATGATGAGCGCGTATCTGTTGCAGCAATTGGACGTTCAGCCGATTATCTGTCTGCAGGTGCCTGCAGCGTTCGGGAAAGAGGCAACTGCTGCGGTGACAGGCACTTTCCTGATCGGGATTGCGGCAGCCGAGACCATACATGTTGGCGGTTGGTCCGCCAACATCGCTGATGGTTCCGTGGAAATCCGGTTGCGCGACAATGGCATCCACCTCCCCTAATATTGATGAAGGGGAGCGTGACTGGATGGTCTTGCCCTGGTGAAAGGTGATGGCACAAAAGGCACAGCCGCCAACGCAACCGCGATGGCTGGTAATCGAATGGCGAATCTGCAGATAGGCCGGTATCGGTTCGTGATAGGACGGGTGAGGCTGACGGGTAAAGGGGAGGGCGTAAATACGATCAATTTCTTCTTCGCTTAAGGGTAAAGAGGGAGGATTTATCACCAGTTGTCTGTCGCCATGGGGCTGGATGAGGGGAAAACCCGAATAGGGGTTGGATTGTTCCGCGGCAAGGCGAAATGCGCGGTTGTACATCTGCGTATCTGCGGCTACCTCTTCAAAGCCTGGCAGATATACGCCATCAGCAGGTAATGGATGATCTTTGCCGGCCAGGTAGGCTGTTCCCCTGATATCGCGAACGGCAGCAAGGGCTTCCCCCTGCTCGAGACGCCTTGCCAGGTCAAGGATGGCGGTTTCTGCCATGCCGTAAATCAGCAGGTCGGCTTTACTGTCGACGAGAAACGAGCGCCTCACCCGGTCCGACCAGTAATCGTAGTGGGCCAGCCTCCTCAAGCTGGCTTCAATGCCGCCGATCACCGTGGTAATACCTTTGAAGGCCCCTTTGATCGCTGCAGTATAGGCGATGGTCGCGCGGTCGGGGCGCAGGCCGGATTTCCCCCCCGGCGTGTAGGCATCGTTGGAGCGGATTTTTTTTGTGGCTGTATAATGGTTGACCATCGAATCCATGGCTCCGGCAGAGATGGCGGCAAATAAACGCGGCCGCCCCATGCAGGTCAGGCTGTCAGGGTTGTTGAGGTCTGGTTGGGCAATGATGCCGATCCGATAGCCTCGGGCCTCGAGTAGCCGGGCGAGGAGCGGCACACCGAAAGCCGGATGATCAACGTAGGCGTCACCGCTGATAAAAAGGACATCCAGCTCCTGCCAGCCACGTTGCTTCATTTCCGTGGCGCTGGTGGGAAGAGGATGTATCTTCATGTTCGTGCCTTTTGTCATCATGGTCGTTGCTGGCAGCGTACCTTGTTGGTGTGAATCTTCGCCACCGCCAAGTTGATAGAAATAGTCAACAAAATCAGCGCATTCAACAGCTCTGCAAAAGCTCGTCGAGCTGTTATGATTCTCCTTGACAGCGTTTTTTGCGCCCTGTATACATAACCGTGTCGGTTATATTTTCGGCATGCATATGACGCCATCAGTTGCTTCATGTGTTGCCTGACGGTTTCTTGTTCATTTGTCCTTTTATCATCAAAGTGTCCTCTTGTTCCATAGCGTAAGCTGGCGGGCCTGTAAAGTGTCATCTTTGCTGCTATCGGCTGAGGGAGGATAATCACATTCAGCGGGTTCGTCTTCTGCATCAGAATTTTCGTTGCCGGTGCAGATCTGTCGTCAGCTTATTCAGTGTTCATCCGGAAACCCTGGATGAACACTGAATAGTTTCCGTCCGTAAACTATTTAAACCGAAACAGGAGGAACAGTGTGATTGAAGCAGTTGATGTCAGCACGGTGAACTGGGCGCGCGCCACCTTCACCCTGACAGCCATGTATCACTGGATTTTTGTGCCGCTGACCCTGGGGTTGTCGTTTCTGTGTGCGTTTTTTTTAACCATCTATGTGCGTACCCAGAATCCCGAGTGGAAGCGGCTGACCAAATTCTGGATGACCCTGTTTGCGATTAATTTCGTTATCGGTGTCGCCACCGGCATCATTATGGAGTTTGAGTTCGGTACCCATTGGGCTAATTACTCCTGGATGGTTGGTGATATTTTTGGCGCGCCGCTGGCGATAGAGGGGATCGTCGCGTTCTTTCTGGAGGCAACCTTTGTCGCCGTGATGCTGTTCGGTTGGAATCGCGTCTCTCAGCGAATGCACCTGTTTTCGACCTGGATGGTGGCTATCGGTTCCAACCTCTCGGCCTTGTGGATTCTGGTCGCCAATGGCTGGATGCAAAACCCCGTCGGCATGGTATTTAATCCGGATACTGCCCGGTTTGAGATGGAAAATCTGTGGGCGATCATTTCGTCACCAACAGCCATCAGTCACTTTGCCCACGCCACCAGTTCCGGCTTTTTGCTCTCCTCGTTGTTTGTCATCGGCATTTCCAGTTTCTACCTGCTGAAAAAGCGTCATCAGAAGTTTGCCTTGCGTTCCATCGCTGTTGCCTGTGTGTTTGGTCTTTTTAGTTCTTTTTTTGTCGCTTTCACCGGTGATGAGCACGGTTATATCACCGCTACTGACCAACCGATGAAGCTTGCGGCCATGGAGGCTCTCTATGAGGGGCAGACACCTTCGGGCTTGGTCGCCGTCGGGCTGATGAGACCAAACATTGAGCCGGGCAGCGATGTAGACCCCTTTTATTTCAAGATCGAAATCCCCGGCATGCTTTCGCTTTTGGCAAACCGGCGCCTGGAGAGCTTTGTTCCGGGAATCAACGATCTTGTTTATGGCAATGATGAATACAACATTCTCAGTGTAGAAGAGAAGATGCGTCGCGGCAAAATTGCCGTCGCCAGTCTGGCCGACTATAAACAGGCCAGGAATCAGGATGACGAAGAAGCTGCGGTCGTGGCTTTGACCGGATTCGACCAGCACCGGGAGTTTCTCGGGTATGGACACTTGCAGTCAGCGGCACAGGCGGTACCACCGGTGGGCATTACCTTCTATGCCTTTCGGGTGATGGTCGGTCTGGGCACCTTTTTTATTCTGTTGTTCCTGGTATATTTCTATCTGATGGAAAAAAGGCAGCTCGAGAATCGTCCACTGATTCTCAAAATTGGCTTTGTCTCCATGTTTCTGGCCTATATTGCCTCACAGGCCGGCTGGATAGTGACAGAAGTGGGTCGCCAACCCTGGGCAATTCAGGGCCTCCTGCCGGTTCACATCGCCACGTCAAACCTTGATACCACTACTGTTGCGATTTCATTTTTCCTGTTTCTTGCCATTTTTACTGTGCTGTTGATTGCCGCAGTAAAGATTATGACAAGGCAGATTTCTATCGGTCCGGAAGGAGAATAACCTATGTTTGGCAGTCTCGACTGGTCTACATTGCAGCATCTCTGGTGGTTTATCGTTTCGCTGGTGGGATCGCTGTTTGTTTTTTTAACCTTTGTGCAAGGCGGGCAGACCCTGATTTTGACAGTGCCCAAGGGAGAGTCGGAAAAAAACCTGATGATCAACTCCATTGGTCGTAAGTGGGAGTTGACCTTTACTACCTTGGTACTGTTCGGTGGCGCCTTTTATGCCTCTTTCCCGCTCTTTTATGCCACCAGCTTCGGTGGTGCCTTCTGGGTCTGGTTGGCGATCCTGTTTACCTTTATCGTTCAAGCTGTCAGTTACGAATATCGGCGCAAACCGAACAATTTTCTCGGTCAGAAGACATATGAAATGTTCATGGTCGTTAACGGTTCCATCGGCATTCTGCTGATCGGTGCCGCCATCGGCACTTTTTTCACCGGCTCCAACTTTGTTCTGAATGAATACAATTTGTCGCGTTGGACCCATCCGTTGCGGGGGCTGGAAGCAGCTTTCAGTCTGTTCAATGTGAGTTTCGGCATTTTTCTGGTATTTCTGGCCCGTACTTTGGGCGCCCTCTATCTGGCTAACAATCTCAAGCACGATGCGTTGGTGCCCCGGTTGAAGGTGGCATCATTCAACAACTTGCTCTGTGCCTTGCCATTTCTGTTGTATGTGCTCATTCGTCTGGTCACCATGGATGGTTTTGCGGTGAACCCGCAGACTGGGGAAATTTTTATACAGTCCGGCAAATATCTCAGTAACCTGCTGGAATTCCCCCTCACCTTGGTTTTACTGTTGAGTGGATTGGTGCTGGTGGTGACAGGTGTGGTGCTCAATCGTTTTACCGCATCGGTGCGCGGTATCTGGCCGGCGGGCTTAGGCACAGTATTGACATGTTTATCAGTGTTTTTTCTGGCCGGATACAACAATACCGCTTTTTATCCGTCGAAATATGATCTGGCCAGCAGTCTGACCATTTACAATGCCTCAAGTAGTCACTACACCTTGACCATGATGTCTTACGTTGCTTTGCTGGTTCCCTTTGTCGTCGCCTATATCATCTGGGTGTGGCGGCAGATGGATATGGGCAAGCTGACGGCAGAAGAGATTGAAGCTGATAAAAAGAGCTATTAAAGGGAGATACGGACGATGTTATTAATGCTAGCGTGGGTAGCCCTGATTGTTGTTTCCTATGTTGTGGCACTGAAGGTGCTAAAGCGTTGGGACCTATTGTAGCAGCTATGATGGCAGCGCTCCTTCACAGGAATGAAGGAGCGCTGCGTTACTCTCAAGTTCGCTTTCAACAA
>SLDV01000050.1 GCA_007125165.1 Geobacteraceae bacterium
CGGCACGGATCAGCTCAACCACAATGTCGGTGAAGGGGTTGGCGTAGAGGGCAATGATAGCGATAACAAACACGTAAATCGCCAGAGACTCAATCAGGGCCAGACCAACCATCATGTTGGTGAGGATCTTGCCGGATGCGCCGGGGTTACGGGCTACACCTTCACAAGCCTTACTGATGGCCATACCCATACCGATAGCGGTACCGACGGAACCGATACCCATACCGAAAGCTGCTGCAATAATGGTCCATGTGAAAAAATCCATGTTACTACTCCTTTTCTTACGCTGTTCTGGTTATGTTGTTCCTAAATTATATAGGACTTATGCCTTCACCCCTGTGAAAGCATGAATAAACGCGATTTAAAAGACAGCGGTCAAACTGTCCTGTCTGTCAATGTGCTTCCTCCAAGGAGCCGGCAATATAAATCATCGCCAGCAATACAAATACAAACGCCTGAATCATACTGATCAAAATCCCCAGGAACATGATAGGAATTGGCATAAAGAGGGGCACCATGGCAAAAAAGATCATCAAAACGATTTCTTTACCGTACATGTTGCCGAAGAGACGCAGAGAGAGAGAAATCGGACGAACAAGGTGGCTTAAAATCTCGATAATGATCATTAAGGGGGCCAGCCACAGAATCGGCCCCATAAAATGTTTGATATAATGGACACCGTGTTTCTTAATGCCGATATAGTGGGTCATGGCAAAAACGGTCAACGCCAGAGCAGCGTTGGTATTGAGATTGGCGGTCGGTGGGAAACAGGAGGGGACCAGTCCCAGCAGATTGCTGACGAGAACAAAGAGACCGATAGTCGCAATCAGCGGAAAATAGGGTTTGCCATCCTTGCCCATGACATTTTCAACCAGACTGTCAAAGCCTGCCATGACCGCTTCCATGACGTTCTGCATGCGGCCCGGCACCATGCTGATCTTGCGACTTGCCAGCCAGCCAGCTCCGAGCAGAATGGCCATCGCAAACCAGGTATACAGAACATGCTCGCCAACGTGCAGATTGACCAGTCCGGCAAGCCAATCAAGAAACATAAAAGGATGAACCATAACTCTCTCCCGCCTTGTTATCTGCGTTTCCAGCTCGGAAACGGCATCAATGTCCACCTGGTGGTCCCAAATGGGCACTATTCACTGTGTCAATAAAGTCGTTTCAGTGTACTGAACATCAGGTTCACAACGTACACGGACAACCCGGCTGCCAGCCCTATGGGGTGGACCTGCACATGCGCCAGCAGCAGGTAAATGGCCATGCCCACTACCACCAGGCGCAGCAGAAAATTCAAACCTGCCCACACCTTGCGCTGCGGTGCGCGGCGGGGGTCGGCCAGTAGCTTACCGAGAGAATGACCCATCCAGTGGTAGTTAAGAGTCACCACCAGTCCACCGCCCAGCACCCCGAGGGTAATCGGAACGGAACGCCATAGCAGACTGACCACAACCAGCAGAGCCAGGATC
This sequence comes from Geobacteraceae bacterium, assembly GCA_007125165.1. Lineage (GTDB taxonomy): Bacteria > Desulfobacterota > Desulfuromonadia > Desulfuromonadales > Geopsychrobacteraceae > Pelovirga. The sequence continues at coordinate 1,476 of SLDV01000050.1, forward strand.
ACCCAGTTACGCCGTGCCAGATCTCTGGTCAGACCGGCATCCTGATCGGTCATTGTTCGTTCTCGTCCTGGTCTTTCTGCTGTCGCCGCAACTCCCATGAAGTCAGCACGTAGACATTGCGAAAACCGGCGGCGATACCAAAAAACAACATGGTAATAGTAAAAATCGGACGCGTATCAAGCCACTGATCAAGATAATAGCCGATGGCCAGACCCAGCAGGGTTGCCGCCACCATCGAGATCCCGAGGGATGACAAGAAGCCAATACTGCGGTAGAGCCTGCGCTTCTGTTCGCGTTCCTGTTCCTGTTTGTTCATTAACACTTTCCAGCCGGAAAATGGCCGCAAAAGCGACCCCTAACTAGCACAGTGGCCCCTTCAAGTCAACCGCTTTTCTGCGCAACGACGCCACTTCAAGCCGTCAACGAGGCAAAGGACCGCTCGGCCGCTTCAATGGTTTTGTCAAGGTCCACACGCGAGTGAGCAATACTCATGAAGCCGGCCTCAAACTGGGAAGGCGCCAGGTTGATGCCTTCATCCAGCATAGCGCGGAAGAAACGCCCAAACGTTTCCGTATCGCTGGTTGCGGCGTCGGCAAAGGAGAAAACCTCCTTACTGGTAAAGTAGGTGCAGAACATACCGCCGACCCGCTGCCAACGGGTTGCTATCGACTGAGCAGCGCAGACCTGCAGCAAGCCTTTTTCAAGATAGGCACTCTTTTCCTCAATCTGCTCGTAGAACCCCTCCTGCTGCAACAGCCTGAGGGTGGCGATGCCGGCACTCATAGCCAGGGGGTTACCTGACAGGGTTCCAGCCTGGTAGACGCCACCGACCGGTGAAAGGGAATCCATGATGTCGCGCCGGCCACCAAAAGCACCAACAGGCAAACCACCGCCGATGATCTTGCCGAGGCAGACCAGATCGCCACGCACGCCGTAGCGCTCCTGGGCCCCACCGAACGCCACTCGGAATCCGGTCATGACTTCATCCATGATCAACAGGATTCCTTCGGCATCACAGAGCTTGCGTAACCCTTCAAGAAAGCCGGGACGCGGGGCGACACAGCCCATATTACCGGCAATGGGCTCGAGGATGATACAAGCAATCTCCCCCTTGTTGGCCGCCGCCATCTGCTCCACTTCGGCCAGATCGTTGAAATTGGCTGTCAGGGTGTATTTGGCAAAATCCGCCGGCACCCCCGGAGAAGTCGGCACGCCGAATGTCGCTGCACCGCTACCCGCCTTGACCAGCAGGGAATCGGCATGACCGTGGTAGCAGCCGTCGAATTTGAGAATCTTGTCGCGGCCGGTAAAGCCCCTCGCCAGGCGGATAGCGCTCATGGTTGCTTCGGTACCGGATGACACCATCCGCACCTTTTCGATATTGGGATAAGCCCGGCTCACCAGCTCCGCCAGCTCTGTTTCAAGGGCCGTCGGCGCGCCGAAGGAAGCACCCTTTGTCGCCGCCTGCTGGATCGCCTCCACCACCTTGGGGTGACAATGCCCAAGGATCATCGGCCCCCAGGACCCGACGTAGTCGACATACTCATTGCCGTCAACATCGTAGATTTTACTGCCGGCTGCCCGCTCGATAAATATTGGCTGGGCTCCCACCGATTTGAACG
>SLDV01000152.1 GCA_007125165.1 Geobacteraceae bacterium
ATCTTGAAGGCTGCGGTTACGACCTGCTGACGGCATCCTCTGGAGAGGAAGCACTGAATCGTCTCGACAAGATTGCCCCCGACATCCTTCTGCTGGATTTTTATATGCCCGGCATCAACGGTGACGATGTCTGTCGTACCATCCGCCGTGATTCTCGCTGGCACAGGTTGCCGGTGCTCATGGTGACGGCTGCCGGTAAAACTGAAGAAGTGCAGAAATGTCTCGATGCCGGCTGCGACGACTACATCACCAAGCCGGTCAACAAGCTGGAGCTGCGGGAAAAGGTCGCTCGGCTGCTCGGTGAAGTAAAGAAACGTACGGCTGATCGTGTCACTGTGGACATGCCGGTGCGGCTCAGTGATGGCGTTAAAGAACATCAGGCGCGTACAGAAGATCTGTCGGTAACCGGTGCGCGTATCTGCTCATCGGTCGAGCTGGAAGAAAACTCAACCATCAAGATATCCTTCGGATTGCCCGAAGGTGAGGCCATCTCCCTCTACGGACGTGTCAAGCGCACCGCCGAGCGGACGGATGAAAAAAAAGGGATATATTTTCTTTATCCTGACGAGCATAGCAAGCAGGCCCTTGATCGGCTGGTGCGGTTCAAAAAGGTCGAGACCTTACGTAAAGAAGGTGTTGATGCCAGCCTGTGTCAGCGCCTTCAGGCACTGGAGGATGAATGCTCACGGCTGCGACGCGAGCAGGATCAGTCCATGCAGCGGATTGGTGAGCTTGAACATGAAAACCTTGAATTTGCCAATCAGTTGGTCAAGGTTGAGGAGGTTAACAATAATCTTACCAATCTTTATCTGGCGTCCTCTCGCCTTCATTCTACTCTTGATCGGGAAGAGACCCTCGACATCATCAAGGAAGTTGTTATCAATTTTGTCGGCGCGGAAAAGTTTGCCGTTCTGCTCTATAACAAGGCGAACAATGAGTTGAGGTTTGAAACCGGCGAGGGTTTTGAAGATACGGAACAACTTCCGACCATCCAGGCCAGTGGGGGGGTGCTGGGAGAGGTGATAGCAACAGGTGAAAACTACTTTTGCAACGGTTCGGTCACGAACGGGTCCGACGATCTGCTGACTCCCATCGTTGCCATCCCGCTGAAAACACAGCAGCATCTTATCGGTGTATTGGCGGTATACCGCTTGTTCATTCAAAAGGAACAACTTGAATCGATCGATTACCAGCTCTTTTCCATGCTCGGTGAACATGCCGCCACCGCCCTTTTTTCATCCTCCCTTTATGCCAAATCAGAGCGCAAGCGCCAGACTTACGAGGGGTTTGTCGATCTGCTGATTAAGTAGTTCATGCGTCGGCGATTCTGGTTGTGCGCAACCTAATAGGCAGCAACAGTCCCTGACTGACGGCCACCAGAGCTGTCTCTTCTGCATCTGTCGAATCAAGCTGACGCAGTAGCACCTCACCGCTTTGGCTTTCGGTTGCCGTTAGCAACATGCGGGCAACAGATTCATCCAGCAGTTCGATGATGAATTCCCCTTCGGCTCGTAGCAACAGCCGATGAGCGGGAACCTGCTCAAGTTGCGGGCCTGTTTCCGACAACACATTTCCGCCAAGGTTCTCCAGGTCGGTCGGATCGTAATGAAAGAACTGGATGAAAACAGATGGATGGCGTCGCCAGTGGGTGCCGGCAAAAGCGGACAATGTGATGTTTTCTGCGCCGGGCGGGCAGTCTTCGCCCAGCAGCAGTTCTGCACATAGATAATGATAGTGGAGGAGATCTTCGATCAGGGGGATCAACGGGTAGAGTTTGAGTTGCCGACATTGCTCCCGGCAGAAGTCGCGCTGCAGAGGAAGAATCTTATCCGGAGTCCAGTTTTCAACATCCAGAATTTGTGTTCGGGTTAATCCCCGTTCATTTGTCAACCAATTAAAAAAGTGGTGGAGCAGGATGGCCGGAGGCTTGTTGAAGGTGTCGCAGAGGAGCAGAAAAAATCCGACAGCTCTTCCACGATTGTAGAAGATATCGGTGGCGGCCGCGAGCAGGCGACTCTGCTCAATCTGGTCTGCAGGATAATCGGCGCTCGACTCAATCAGATAAGGAGGAACAGCAGCGGCGCAGAGGGAAAGCTCGGTTTGGCGACGGTGCAGATCGGTGCCCGGCAGTACCGCCAGAGGGAAGATGTCAACCTGATTGGGTTGCTGCTCCAGAGCGAAATTCAGGCTGCGCCGGAAACCTTGATGGTTGTCGCCGGGAAGGCCGTAGATCAGATCGAGACCGAAAACAATACCGGCATGGTTGACTTCACGCAGAACCTGTCGCACCTGTTGTGGATCGATATGACGCTGTAGCGGCTTGAGAACTTCCGGATGGGCCGACTGTAGACCGATCTGCACTGAACAGGAGAGCTGTGACAGCAGCTCGATGGTGCGGGTGTCAAGCAGGTCAGCCTTGGCTTCAATGTGGTAATGGATTTCCGGGGCGGTATCGAGCAGTAATTGCAGCAACCGGTGGCCGCGTCTGGCCGGGGCATTGAACGTCGAGTCAAGAATCCAGATCTGGGCAACTCCGGCTTGAACAAAGAGCTGAAGCTCCTGCTGCAGGCGCTCAACGGGGAAAGGGCGAACTCCATGATGGCCCTTGGCATCGTAACAGAAGGAGCAGTTGAAGTGACAGCCACGCGCGACTTCCCAGAGGATACCGCACCCCGGCTCAAGAGGAAGAACGTTGGTCAGCCACGGGGATGGCAGCACCGACAGGTCGGGACAGGTAGCCAGCGGCGTCAGTGCCGGCACAGCGGCAGCGCTGACAAACCCTTCTATTCCCGACATCAGACGCCCCTGGAAAAGAGAACTCAGCAGGGTCGCGAAGGCCACCTCACCCTCTCCCCGAATAACGCCATCGAGTTGTCCTGCGCGGATGAGGTCCTGGGAGTTGTCGGCAGTTTCAGGCCCACCGCCGATGAGAAACAGTTGTGGTTGTAGCGTCCGCAATCGGCGCGCCAAAGCGAGCATGGGAAGGCGATTCCACAGGCTGATGGAAAAACCGATAACGTCCGGCTGGTGAGACAGCAACTGCCGGCAGACCAGATCAGGCTCCATGTCGGGATAAAGATTGATGATTTCAGTCTGTTCCTGCAGTTCGGCAGGAAGAGCTGCACATAGGCAGGCTGCAGCCAGGGGGATAGCCTGGTCGGATTTGCGTACATGCTGGGTGACGATCAGGATGCGCATCTAGAGTGGTGATCTCTCGGGTTGGTCACGGTACGGGCGAATCATTTTTTAAAGCGGGCCTTGATGCGGGGCTTCCCCTCGTGGACCTCGATGCTGAATTCAATCGGTTTGTCGCCATAGCGACTGCGGAGCTTTTCACGTTGCTGATTCAGAAAGGAAGCAATTTTACCCTGGTCCGGGCCATCACCGGACAAACCGCAATTTTTCCTTGCTTGACGCATCTGCTCGTGCAGGTGTTCCGCCTCATTTTCTGTCGGCGCCGATTTTTTGTCAGGCGCTGCCGGTTTGCGTTGCAGTTTAGCGGTGTGACGATGATATTTTCCTTCATCCATCAAGCGTAGAATGCGATCCCAGTACTGACAGTAGGACATGAAGCGTGAGGCAATGCTCTGATAGCGAAATTGCAGATCGGTCCACACAATGTGACGGTTGACAAAGTGGCGTACCCGGCGGGCGAGATTTTTCCGGTCGTTGGATGGTTCACGGCGCTCAATACCCGCAAAATACTGCTCGTAGCGGATTTCCAACTCTTTAAGCATCTGTTGCATGTCGTCCAGTTCGTGAGCAATTTTACGTCGGTCGTCCATGATTTTCCCTCCCCGGAACAAGGACTATACGCCAGAAAATGTTCAATTGTAAATAAAGCAGACACCTTTTTGGGGCTGCGGCCGAGAAGAGCTTGACTTGTAGTAAACCCTTTCGAGATAATTCTACGTTTATAAAAAACATATAAATAAAGGGGATATTTATGAGTACTGGACTGGCAGCAGTAATCCTTGCCGCCGGCAAGGGGACGCGCATGCGTTCGGCCTTGCCCAAGGTGTTGCATCTGTTATGTGGACGGCCGATGCTCCATTATCCGTTGGAGTCGGCGCGGCGCTCCGGTTTTGACCAGCTCAAAGTGGTTGTCGGTCATGGCGCCGATCAGGTCAGGGAAGCGTTTGCTGATCAGCAGATTCACTGGGTCGAACAGACCAGCCAGCTTGGCACCGGCCATGCGCTGATGTGTGCCGCCGATTCGCTGCGGGGCTATTCGGGGCCGCTGTTGCTGCTGTGTGGCGATGTTCCCCTGTTGAAACCTGAAACGGTGCAGAGGCTCTACGCTTATCATCGTCAAGAGGAGGCAACAGTCACAGTTCTCAGTGCGCGGATGACCGATCCTTACGGTTACGGCAGAATCATCCGTGATGGTGAACAGATTCTGGACATTGTCGAAGAGAAGGATGCCGACGAGGATCAACGCCTGGTCTCCGAGATTAACTCCGGCACCTACCTGTTTGATGCAACTTTTGTTCTTTCTGCCTTGGAGGGGCTGACCAAGAACAATGCCCAGGGGGAATATTATCTGACCGACGTCGTCGCGGCAGCGACTGCCGCCGGTCAAACAACCCGCGCCCTGTGTGTTGACGATGCCACCGAGGTGATGGGGATCAATGATCGCCGTCAGTTGGCCGAGGCCGAGGTGCTGATGCGCTGGAAGATCAATGCGGATCTGTTATACGCCGGGGTGACCATGGTCGATCCGACCACCGTTTATATCGATGACGGTGTCGAACTCGGCAACGACACTCTGATTCATCCCAATGTCCACCTCCACGGCAAAACCTCCATCGGCAGGAACTGCATTATCGAGACCGGTGTGGTGGTCACCGATTCACGCATCGCCGCCGGCACCCATCTTAAAGCCGGTTCGGTGATCGAAGGGTCGGATATCGGTCCTGACTGCACCATCGGCCCTATGGCGCATCTGCGCCCCGGCACGCAACTGGTCGGCCGTAACAAGATCGGCAACTATGTGGAAACCAAAAAGGCGCTTCTCGGTGAAGGCTCCCAGGCCAGCCATCTTACCTATATCGGTGATGCCGAGGTCGGCCGTAATGTCAATTTTGGTTGCGGCACCATCACCTGCAACTACGATGGTGTCAAAAAACACAAAACTACCATCGAGGATGACGTCTTCATCGGCAGCGATACCCAGTTTATCGCGCCGGTCCATATCGGTCGCAACAGTCTGATTGCCGCCGGTTCAACGATCACCAGGGACGTACCGGCCGATGCTTTGGCCTTGTCACGCGTTGAGCAGAAGAATATTGCCGGCTGGCGTCTACGCAAGCAGAAAAAAACCTGATAAGGAGGGGATACCCATGTGTGGAATTGTTGGATATATAGGAGAACAGCAGGCTTCGCCGATTATTTTAGATGGTCTGCGGCGGCTGGAATACCGCGGTTATGATTCAGCCGGCATCTGTACCCTGGAGGATGGCGTCGCCCAGATTCGCCGTGCTCAGGGAAAACTTCTCAACCTGGAGAACCTGCTCCACGATAATCCGTCGCGCGGCACCCGTGGCATCGGCCATACCCGCTGGGCAACCCACGGGCGTCCCTCGGAGATCAATGCCCATCCGCACCGGGCCGGCAGCATCGTTCTGGTGCATAATGGCATCATCGAAAACTACATCAGTCTCAAAGGGCGTCTGCAGGAACTCGGGCACAGATTCAGTTCTGAAACCGATACGGAGATCATCGCCCATCTGGTCGAAGAGCATTATCGCGATAGTGGTGATTTCGAGCAGGCAGTACGGCAGGCCCTGGCTGAGGTCAGGGGTGCTTATGCGGTGGCGATACTCTGCATCGACGAACCGGACAAGCTGATTGCCGCCAAACTCGGTTCCCCGCTGGTGGTTGGGCAGGGGGAAGGGGAATATTTTGTCGCCTCTGATATTCCGGCGATGCTCTCCCATACCCGCGAGATGATATTCCTCGAAGATGGTGAGATGGTTATCTTCACCCCCATGGCTATGCGTTTTACCGATCTTATCGGGAACCCCCTTGTCAAACAGAGTAAAACCATCACATGGAGTCCGACTATGGCCGAGAAGGGGGGCTATCGGCATTTTATGCTCAAGGAGATCTACGAGCAGCCGCGCGCCCTCGCTGATACTATTGCCGGTCGCGCCCTGGTCGAAGAAGGGGATGTTTACCTTGAGGATCTCGGCCTCGATCAAGCTCAGTTGGCAGCGCTGGAAAAGATTTTCATCATTGCCTGCGGTACCTCCTGGCATGCCGGCCTGGTGGGTAAATTTTACCTCGAAAAAATTGCCCGAATTCCCGTGGAAATCGATATCGCCAGCGAGTTCCGTTATCGCGATCCGATCGTTCCGGCCAACAGTCTGACCATTCTCATCAGCCAGAGCGGCGAGACGGCAGATACTCTGGCGGCCCTGCGAGAAGCCCATGGCAAAGGGGGTAAAACCCTGTGTATCTGCAATGTTGTTGATTCTTCCATCGCTCGGGAGAGTGACGGCGTCATCTATACCCATGCCGGTCCGGAAATCGGCGTGGCGTCAACCAAGGCTTTTACCACCCAGCTGGTCGCACTGTATCTGCTGGCACTCAAACTGGGACGGATCCGTCAAACTCTGACGGCCGCTGATTGTCAGGCAAAGCTGGCGGGGCTGCTGGAGTTGCCGCGCAAGCTTGAAGAAACCCTCGAACTTGATGCCGAGATCGAAGAATTGGCGCGTGAATTTGTCGCTGCCCGGGATTTTCTTTATCTGGGGCGCGGTAACCTGTATCCCATCGCCCTCGAAGGAGCCCTTAAGCTCAAGGAGATTTCCTATATCCATGCTGAAGGCTACCCCGCCGGAGAAATGAAGCATGGCCCCATTGCCCTGATTGATGAGGACCTGCCGGTGGTGGTGCTGGTGCCGCGTAATTCGACCTACGACAAGGTGGTGTCCAACATGGAGGAAGTCTGTGCCCGTGGCGGTCAGGTCATTGCTGTGGTCAGCGGTGATGATGAGGAACTGCTCGACAAAGTCGCTGCCCTGATTTCCGTCCCTGTAGTCGATGAAGACCTGCTGCCCATTATTACCTCAGTTCCCATGCAGCTGCTCGCCTATTATATCGCCGTGCTCAAGGGAACCGACGTCGATCAACCCAGAAATCTGGCGAAATCCGTCACGGTGGAGTAAGGGGTCGTTTTGTCTTTTTCATTTCCCGGCAAGATCCGCGCGGCTATTTTCTGGCTGCTCGAACGTCTGAAGGTCAGCGACAACACCTTTTTAATCATCCTGGCGGTGATCATCGGTATGCTCGGTGGCTTCGGCAACTATGTGTTCCGTATGACCATCGAACTGGTACACTGGCTGGTTGTCGAACAGACCTTTGATCTGTTCAATATTTCTACCGACGAGTGGTCGCTGCAACGGGTATTGGTGATGTTTATGCCGGCCATTGGCGGGCTGCTGCTGATCCCTCTGTGGATTCTGTTCCCCAAAGATCTCAAGGGTGGTTTTTCCTCCTTTCTTGTCAAAGTTAATCTGGGTGGTGCCAAATTACCTTTTCGACCGCTGTTTACCAAAGGTCTAGCGTCAGCCATCACTCTGGGTACCGGTGGCAGTGCCGGTCAGGAAGGGCCGATCGCGGTGATTGGTGGTACCATTGGCAGCCAGTTCGGAAAATCCTTCCGCATGAGCGGTGAGCGGATCAAGGTGCTGGTGGCCTGTGGGGCGGCAGCCGGGGTGGCGGCGACCTTCAACGCGCCGATTGCTGGTGTTTTTTTTGCTACCGAGATCGTGCTGTTGTCGTCTTACGGGTTGGCCAGCTTCACCTCCATCGTTATTGCCAGCGGCATGGCGACAGTTGTCTCCCGTGCCCTGTTGGGAGACATCTCGGAGATTGTTGCTCCGCCCTATGTCATGGGAAGTTTCTGGGAGCTGGGATTTTACGTGCTGCTCGGTATCCTGATCGGGGTGTTGGCGGCAGGCTTTATCGACCTCCATTACCGGATCAAGGACCGGATCGAGGCGATCAAACTACCGCAACTGATCAAGCCGTTTCTAGGTGGACTTGCAGTGGGTGTCATCGGGATCGGGTTGCCCCAGGTCTTCGGTAACGGCTACGAGTTTATCAGCGAAGTGCTGATTGGACAGCATACCTGGTATATTCTCGGCCTGCTGGTCGTCGCCAAGATGATTGCCACCTCCATTACCCTGGGCTCGGGAATGCCGGGCGGACTGTTTGCGCCCTGTCTCTTTCTGGGCGCGGTTTTTGGTGGTGCCTATGGGCACGTACTGGAAATTATCGCACCGGGCATGGATATGTCCCCCGGTGCCTATGCTCTGGTCGGTATGGGGGCCTTTCTGGCCGCCGCGACTCATGCACCGATGACGGCGATCTTCATGCTGTTTGAGATCACCGACAGTTACGAGGTTATTGTGCCGATCATGTTGACCTGTGTTATCGGTACCTCCATTGCCCGGCGCTTCAAAAAGGACAGCCTCGAAACCTTTGAACTCAGCCGTTCAGGAATCGATCTGGAAGCAGGGAAGGAGCGCAACATCATGAAGGCGATCCAGGTCAGCGAGGTCATGCGCTATCCGGTTGATACCATTCCGGAAGGGATGAGCCTGGGTGATTTTGCCCGTTTCATTGAACGGACACCTCACAGTAACTTTCCTCTGGTTGATGAAAAGGGGGAGCTGAGCGGCATTATTTCCATTCAGGACTTCATGGGCGTGGTGTTCGAAAAGGAACTGATGGATCTGGTGGTGGTCAAGGAGCTGGCGACCACCGATGTGATTACCGTTCACGCCGATGAAAGTCTGGATGAAGCGATGCGCAAGATCGGCTATCGCAACATTGATCAGTTGCCGGTGGTGGATCGTAAAACCCACCGCAAGATATACGGGATTGTTTCCCGTCGTGACATGATATCGGCCTATAATCGCGCTCTGATGAATCGTAATCTTGGAGAAGAAACAGAATGACCACCGAACTGCTGGATTCCCTCAATGAGCCGCAACAGCAGGCGGTTCTCTATGAAGGAAAAGCGCTGCTCCTGCTAGCCGGAGCCGGTTCGGGTAAAACCCGGGCTCTGACCCATCGTGTCGCCCACCTGATTCATCGGCGTGACGTGCCGCCATGGCGGATCATGGCGGTAACCTTTACCAACAAGGCGGCGGCCGAAATGCGCGAGCGCTTGGAAGCCCTCCTTGGACAGGAGAAGCTTCCCTGGGTGGCGACCTTCCATGCCAGTTGTGTGCGCATTCTGCGTCAGGAAATCGAGCATCTGGGTTACGGCCGTGACTTCACCATCTATGATGATCAGGATCAGTTGCGGCTGCTGCGCTCTCTGCTCAAAGAGCGCAAGATCCCGGAAAAGGATCTCAAGCCCCGTGCTCTTGCCTCTTTTATCGATAGCGCCAAGAATCGTGGATTGACGCCGCAGGCGTGTGCCCGCCAGCAGATGGATGATCCCGGCTTGATCGAACTCTATCGCTTGTATCAGCAGCGCTTAAAACAGGGGAACGCCCTTGATTTCGGCGATCTTCTGCTGCTGACGGTACAGTTGTTCGAAGAGGTTGATGAGGTTCGAAGGCGCTGGCAGGAACGTTTTGCCCATCTGCTGATCGATGAATTTCAGGACACCAATCGGGTTCAGTACCGTCTCATACAACTGTTAAGCGGCCCGGGAACACATCTTTGTGTTGTTGGTGATGACGATCAGTCAATCTATCGCTGGCGTGGGGCCGAAGTGTCTAACATTCTTGGTTTTGATCGGGACTACGCGACCACCTGCATTGTTCGCCTGGAACAGAACTATCGCTCAACCCGGACGATTCTTGATGCGGCGACGGCGGTGGTGGAAAAAAACAGCGATCGGCGTGACAAAAAGCTCTGGACCGACAACCCGTCAGGGCAACCAATTCATCTGGAAACATCCGCCGATGATCTTGATGAGGCGCGGTTCGTGGCTACCGAGATCAGTCGCTTGCAGCGTCAGGGGCAAGCGTTACGCGATATCGCGGTCTTTTATCGCACCAACGCCCAGTCGCGGGTTCTTGAGGAGGCTCTGCGCAGCCAACGACTCCCCTATGCCATGTTTGGCGGCGTCAAATTCTACGCCCGCCAGGAGGTTAAGGATGCTCTGTGCTATCTGCGGGCGCTGGTCAATCCGGCAGACAGTATGGCGGTGCAGCGGATTGTCAATACCCCGTCACGGGGGATCGGCGCTGCCACTCTCGGAAAAATTGCAGAACTCCAAGCGCAGGCCGGCGGATTCTTGCCGGCCTGCCGTATGGCGCTGGAGTCTGATCTCCTCGGTGCTGCGCCGGCACGCCGAATCAAAGCTTTTGTCGCCATGATGGATGATTTCAGCAAGCGCATGGAGCGGCTCCCCTATCCTCAGTTAATGGCCGAGATTCTTCAGGAAACAGGTTACGCCCCTATTCTGCAGGAGGAGGCGCAGCAGGCGTTGACTACGGACAGTCGTGAGGTAGCGAAAGGGCGACTGGCAAACCTTGAGCAGCTGCTGGCGGGGATGGAAGAGCATGCTTCTGCTGCTGGCAGCTTGCAGGATTACCTGGAACAGGTTGCTCTGATGACCGATCTGGATCAGCATGACCCTTCCATAGAACGTGTCACCCTGATGACCCTGCACTCCGCCAAAGGGCTGGAGTACCCGATTGTTTTCATCACCGGCATGGAGGAGGGACTGTTTCCCCACTCCCGCTCCGCTAACGGCGTCGAAGATCTGGACGAGGAACGCCGCCTCTGTTATGTCGGTATGACCCGGGCGATGACCAGGCTGTATTTGTCCCATGCGCGCCGTCGCCGGGTGTACGGCACCTGGCAGTTTAACTCACCAAGCCGTTTTCTGGCTGACATCCCCGTTCATCTGCTGGCCGGGCAGCAAAATGAGTCTGTCGTCAGGACATCGAAGCCGCAATCGACAACTTCACATAACCTGGCCGCGCTCGCCGATCTGGTAGCGCCGGAGGAAGCTGAAGTGTCTGCGCAAGCAGTCGAATCGCGGAGCACTGAGCCGACCCGGCAGTCGTCACCGGTTGCAGTATCGCGAGCTGACGACGGTGGCTTGAGGCTCGGAGCGCGGGTTCGACATCTTAAATTTGGTCCCGGTGTTGTCCGGCGCCTTGAAGGTAGTGGCGATAAACGCAAGGTCACCGTTTATTTCAACTCGGTGGGAACCAAGAAGTTGTTACTCAAATTTGCCGGGTTGATTCCGGGTTGATAAGGTGAGTTGATGCAGGAGCGTCAAGTTTCATATCTTCTGCTGCTGGTGGATGACAATCCCACCAATCTGCAGCTCATGGCGCAGATTATCCGCCTCGACCTTCCTCATGTGCAGGTGCTTACTGCCGCTAGCGCCGCTGAAGGACTGGCTCTGGCAGCAGAGCATCAGATAGACGGGGCTTTCATCGACGTGCAGATGCCAGGTATGGATGGTCTGGAGATGTGCCGGCAGTTGCGTTTGTATCCCCGCACATCCCGGACCCCGCTGGTACTGATGACGGCGCACATCGCTTCGCCGACGCTGCGCGCCGAAGGTCTTGAGGTTGGTGCCTACGACTTTATTTCCAAGCCGATCAGCAATGTCGAGATGCTGGCGCGTATCAAGGTGATGTTGCGGCTGTGTGAAAATGAGCGTGCTCAGGAATCAAGCAGTACCCGGCTGCAGCAACAGCTCGAAGGTCATTCTGTTCAGTTGCGCTGGCTCAGCGGCTTTTTGATTTCCGGCGGCGGAACCCTGACCGCTGCCGATCAGCAGTGGATCCGGCAACTCGCGGCGGAATTGCCTCCGACCAACGGCAAGGATGATCAGGCCTTTTATGAAAAGCTGGTGACCGATCTACCGCTGCCCTGGCGCCGCACCCTCCTCAAACTGTCACTGCTCGAATGTATTCCTCTGCCGCTGGCCGGAATTCTGAGCGAAATAGCGGATATCGGCGCCGGCCTTGACTATCTCAAGCGCCATCAGTTGTCTCTGGTACATGTCAGCGGCAAGGAAGACTGTCTGCTGTTTCAACCGCAAATCCGCACCCTGCTGCGTTCCAAAGCCGAGCAATTGCTCAGTGAGCAGGAACGGTTTGAGGTTTATCAGACAGCGGCGGACTGGTACCGGCAGCACGGGCAGATGCTGCAACAGCTGCATTGCCTGATCGGTGCCGGCCAATATGCCGACGTATCACAACTGCTCAGCCAGTCAGGTATGGAGGTGTTGGGTCAGAAAAAAGTCTGTACCTCATTACAGGTTCTTGACCGGGTACCTGACGACATTGTGGCCCAATGTGGCTGGCAGTCCCTGTTTCGCGGAATCATCCGCCTCGACAATTTAAGAGCGGAAGCCGAGATATGGCTGGAGCTGGCGAGCCAGCTTTTCAGTGCCAGAGGTGATACGCGCGGTGAGGTGCTGACCTGGTCCTGGCAGGCGCTCCAGGCGGTTTACGTGGAGGGAGCCTGGGATCAGTGGAAGTCCCGTTATAACAACTTTCAGCGCCAGGCGCTTGAGGTGCTGCCGGCGCTTGAGGTGGCTGAGCGCCTTACCGTTGCCCATGCCCTTGGACTGGCACAAATCTGCTTTGCCGGAGCGCTTGATCAGGCCCATGAATTACTCACCTGGGCCCTTGCCGAGGCTCAGCAGGCACAGTTGCAGCCTTCTTTGTGCAAACTTCACCTGCTGCGCTGCCGTTTGGCCCTCCATCAGGGCCGCTCTCTGGTAGCCGGAACCGCCTTTGAACAGGCGTATGGCAACATGTCGGATGAAAACAGTTTTCTGGAACTGTTGATGCTCCATCAGGCGGCTTTTGATCTGCTGCTGGCAGCAGGAACCCTCTCGGGGTTGCGGCAACAACAGCTGTTTGCTACCCGTGACTGTTCGCAGCAACTCTATCGGCGAACCCTGGCAGAACCTCTATGCAGTTACTATTCCGCGGCACTGTTGTGGGCCCGGAATCAGCCGGAAATGGCTGAACAACTGATCGATAGCGCACTGATTTCTGCCCGCGCTGTTAACAGCAACCATCTGCAGAGCTTTCTCCTCCAGTTGCGGGGCTGTGTCAAGGCCGCATGTGGTCGTGACAACGCCGCTCTTGTCGATCTGCAACAAGGATTAAAACTGCGTGAGCAGGCTGGTGGTCTGGTGTGTCGCGTAGAGAACCTGTTGCTGGCCGGGGTCACATACATGGTTTTGGATCAGAACGAACAGGCGCACACTTTTCTGTCAGAAGCTCTTGAACTGTCTGAGCAGGTTGAAGAGGAGCGTCTGCGACCCGGCATCTGCGCCTGGCTGGCAGTAGCCTGTCGGCGGCTCGGACAAATTCAGAACAGCGATCAATTCCTGCGCAATTTTTTCGATCTGTTACGGCGCCAGCGCCGCAGTTTTTTCTGGGGAATGACAACCGATCTGCTCAGACAACTGCTTCCTCTGTTGTCCGCAGCCACGGAGAGGGATCTGCTGGCACCATTTCTGGAAAAATATCTGCGCGTGGAGATGGATGAACAACAGCAGCCATGTGACATGATGGAAATCAGCATTCTTGGAGGCTTCAGCGTATGCAAAGGTGCGGATCACTTTGATTTACAACAGGTCGGGCAGTCTTCACGGTTAATGCTGGCGCAGTTACTGATGGCCCCGCAACGCACGTTAAGTACCGAACTACTGATGGGACAATTGTGGCCGGATAGTCCTCCGATCAAGGCACGCAACAATTTTGATGCGGCCCACGCGCGTCTGCGCAAAGCGCTGGAAGATGCCTTCGGTCGCGATGTCCGCCATCGATACCTGGTACTGGAAAAGGGGATGTTGTCGCTAATTCATGTCAGTGTTGATGCCCAAATCTACGCTCAGAGCATGGAAAGTGCCCGTTACCACTACCAGCGGGAGCAATACTGGCAAGCGGAGCAGGTTTTGTGGCGAATGGAACGACTCTGGCGCGGTGAGTTCATGAATGGATTCGATCTCGGTGATGATCTCGTTCGCCACCGGGATCAGTTTAATCAACTGCGGCTTGCACAGCTTGAACTGCTCGCGCGCCTGTTGTTGCGCCGCCGTTGTTTTCAGGAGGCTTGTGCCCTGCTGCGAAGCGGGTTGGTTCTGGATCCTGCGGCAGACGCCATGATCAGGTTGCTGCTTGAGGTCTATCGCACCCAGGGAGATGTCAGGGCGGCGGAACAGTTGCTGAAGGATTACGGCAGAGCGCTGAAGCGGGATGGTTATGAAGATGAAGATATCGAAGAGCTGATAGATGCCTTCGGGACACATTGGCTCAGAATCACCAATAAAACGAAGGAGAGTTGGAACCATGGGGAATTGTGATAGCTGTCAGGACACCGGCTGTTCAGTCAAACAGCCCGGTAATGCGCAGGATCAGCACCAGCAATTGCGGCAGGCGTTGGATCTGCGCATGTGTATGGTAAGGCAAAAAATTATTGTCATGTCCGGCAAGGGCGGTGTCGGCAAGAGTACGACGGCTGTCAACCTGGCTCTGGCGCTGGCCAAAGCAGGCAAAAAGGTTGGCTTGCTCGATATTGACCTGCACGGGCCGAGCCTGCCGACCATGTTCGGCGTCACCGGCGAACGCCCGGTGGTGGATGAGGAAGGGATCCATCCTCTTGTCGTACACGGGGTCAAGCTCATGTCCCTCGGGTTCTTGTTTCCCAACGACGGCAGTGCCACCATCATGCGTGGACCCATGAAGCACAGCGCCATTCAGCAGTTGCTGGCCGACGTGGTCTGGGGCGAGCTGGATTTTCTTCTTCTTGACTGTCCGCCGGGAACCGGAGATGAACCCTTAAGCGCGGTTCAGCTTTTGGGGGCCAAGTCGGCCGCCGTTGTGGTGACGACGCCCCAGGATGTTGCCCTGACCGATGTGGAAAAGTCGTTAAGCTTTTGCCGCGAGCTAAAGTTGCCGGTGGTTGGTCTGGTAGAAAATATGAGCGGCTTCATCTGTCCCCACTGTGGTGAGTCCTCACCCATTTTCAAGCAGGGCGGGGCGACCGGTCTGGCGGAAAAAACCGGTGTTGCCCTGCTGGCCCGGGTGCCACTTGATCCCCAGGTGGTGATTGCCGGGGATGCCGGAGAACCGCACATCATCAGTCATCCCGATGCGGTGGGGAGTAAAGCTTTGGACAAGGTGGCCGCAGCGGTCATCAAATTTACTGCGGATGCGGCTTGATGTCAGCGTTGCCGGAGTGCTAACTTAATATGTTTGCGTGGATGTCGGTTGGAGTGTTGTAAGTCTTGGGTGTCCACTTCGCTTCGGTAACGATAGTGAGGGAATCGTGGTATCTATGACCCGCTAATAATCTGGATCCTGCGACTTCGCGCAGGATGACAATCAGCTGAATCAGACACCTGTGGTCATTCTGCGCGGAGCGAAGTGCAGTCGCAGAATCTATGTCTTCTTTATTGTTTACTGGAGTTAAACAGGTAACCGAGTAAGAATTTTAATGATCAACCCATCAAGAGAGGGTTTATGAAGATCACAGAAGAAGATGTCACCTACGTCGCCGGGTTGGCACGGCTGTCCCTGACCCCGGAGGAATTGCAAACCATGACCGGGCAGATGGACGCGATCCTGGATTATGTTGATAAGCTCAATGAGCTGAATACCGATGATATCGTGCCAACCGCCCATGCCGTGCCCATGGCCAATGCTTTCCGTGCTGATCAGGTGCGGCCGTCCATTGGTGTTACGTCCGCCCTGGCCAATGCGCCGCAGGAGGTGGATAATTGTTTCCAGGTGCCACGGGTTATTGAATAAGCCGGCAGGCTCGAAGGAGAACAGATATTTATGTCAGCATCGCAGTTAACGATCAGCGGTTTGCGTCAGGAATTTCAGGAGCAACGAACAACATCCGTTGCCGTGACGCAGCAATGTCTTGATCGCATCAGCAGCACCGACACCGAACTCAATGCCTTTGTTACTCGCTGTGATGAGGAGGCTTTGAAAACAGCGGCGGCAGCGGATACTCGACTTAAGGAGGGCGCAGCCGCAGCTCTGACCGGTATTCCTCTGGGTTTGAAGGATATTTTCAACACCAGAGGGGTGCGTACCACCTGTGGGTCGAAGATTCTCGACAACTATATCCCGGTTTACGATGCCACCGTCGTCGAACGGCTGCGCGAGCAGGGGGTGGTTATAGTCGGCAAGCTCAACATGGATGAGTTTGCCATGGGCAGTTCCAACGAGACCAGTGCTTCCGGGGCGGCGCTCAATCCCTGGGATCCGAACCGGGTGCCGGGAGGCTCTTCCGGAGGGAGTGCGGTTGCCGTTGCCGCCGGGCAGGTGGTGGCAGCGTTGGGCACCGATACCGGTGGCTCAATCCGCCAGCCGGCGGCACATTGCGGCGTTGTTGGACTCAAGCCAACCTATGGGCGGGTGTCACGTTACGGGGTGATCGCTTTTGCCTCGTCTCTTGATCAGGTGGGGCCTATTACTCGCAATGTCGAGGATTGTGCCCTGCTGCTAGGGGCTATCGCCGGTTATGATCATCGTGATTCAACCTCTGTTGACTGCCCGGTGCCCGACTACCAGGCGAGCTTGCGCGACGGCGTCGCCGGCAAAAAAATCGGCCTGCCGCGAGAATATTTTATCGAGGGGCTGGATCCCGAGGTGAAGCGGGCGGTTGATGCCGCGATAGAAGTCTATCGCGGTCTCGGTGCCGATCTGGTGCCGGTCAGTCTGCCCCACACCGATTATTCAGTAGCCTGCTATTATCTGATTGCTACCGCCGAGGCCTCGAGCAATCTCGCCCGTTATGACGGCGTGCGCTTTGGGGTGCGCCACAGCAGCGGCGGGGGTCTGATCGACATGTACCAGCAGACCCGCAGCGCCGGGTTCGGTGCTGAGGTCAAGCGCCGTATTATGCTCGGGACCTATGCCCTTTCCTCCGGTTATTACGATGCCTATTACATCAAGGCACAAAAAGTACGCACCCTGATCCGCCAGGATTTCATCAAGGCCTTTGAGCAGGTTGACTTGTTGCTGACTCCGGTGGCACCGACTGCGGCCTTCAGGATTGGCGAAAAAACCGCTGATCCACTCCAGATGTACCTGTCGGATATCTTCACCATTCCAGTCAACCTTGCTGGTACCTGCGCCATGAGCATCCCCTGTGGCTTCACCGAAGCCGGCATGCCCATTGGTCTGCAACTGATCGGCAAGCCCTTTGGTGAAGGGGATATTCTGCAGGCGGCCTGGGCTTTTGAGCAGGCCACCGACTGGCACCAACGACAACCGACGAACAACAGGAAGCCTGATGAAAACTCGTTATGAAACCGTTATCGGTCTGGAAGTCCACGTCCAGTTGACCACCGCCAGTAAAATTTTCTGCGGTTGTTCCACCGCCTTCGGTCAGTCGCCTAACAGCCAGACCTGTCCGGTTTGCCTCGGTCTACCGGGAGCGTTGCCCGTTCTCAATCAGGAGGTGGTCAACGCCGCCATCAAGACCGGCCTGGCGACCAATTGCCGGATTGCTCCCTATTCCATCTTTGCTCGTAAAAACTACTTTTATCCTGACCTGCCCAAGGGTTATCAGATCTCCCAGTTCGAGCTGCCCATCTGTGAACAGGGCTGGCTTGATATCAGTGGCGAGGAGCTTGCCGACAAGCGGGTCGGCATCACCCGGATTCACATGGAAGAGGATGCCGGCAAACTGCTTCATGATTCCGCAGGTGGCTCGCTGGTTGATTTGAACCGCGCCTGTACGCCGCTGCTGGAAGTGGTTTCTGAGCCGGATATGCGCAGCGCCGCTGAGGCTATTGCCTATCTGAAGCAATTGCACCAGATCGTTGTGTATCTGGGGGTCTGTGATGGCAACATGGAGGAAGGCTCTTTTCGCTGTGATGCCAATGTCTCAGTGCGCCCGTTCGGACAGACAGAGTTCGGTATCCGAGCTGAGGTGAAAAATCTCAACTCCTTCCGTTTTATCAAGCAGGCCATCGACTACGAGGTAGAACGGCAGATAGAACTGATCGAAGAGGGGGGCAAGGTGGTGCAGGAAACACGACTGTTTGATCCCGATGCCGGTGTCACCCGATCCATGCGCGGCAAGGAACAGGCCCATGATTACCGCTATTTTCCCGATCCCGATCTGCTCCCCTTAGAGGTTTCCGACGCGTGGATTGCCGAGATTCGTGCCGCCCTGCCGGAACTGCCGACACAGAAACGTCAGCGTTATGAAGAGGAGCTGGGCTTGCCTGCTTATGACGCATCGGTGCTGTCGGCAGAGCGTCCGCTGGCCGAGTATTTCGAGGCGCTGGTGGCACGGCACAATAACCCGAAGCTGTGCTCCAACTGGGTCATGGGGGAGGTTCTTGGCGCGATAAAAGAGAATGACGTCACAATTTCCGCCTGTCCGGTGACGCCTGAACTGCTGGCTGGTATTCTCCAGCGCATTGAGGACAACACCATCTCCGGCAAGATCGCCAAAACCGTCTTCAGTGACATCTGGCAGACCGGCAAGAGCGCCGACGAGATCATCGCCGAAAAAGGGCTCAAGCAGGTCACCGACACCGGCGCCCTAGACGCCATTATCGACGAGGTGATTGCCGCTAATCCGACGGAAGTTGCGGAGTACCGCGGTGGCAAGGACAAGTTGATGGGCTTTTTTGTCGGTCAGGTGATGAAAGCGAGCAAGGGCAAGGCGAATCCGGGGCTGGTGAATAAACTGCTCAAAGAGCGGCTGTCGGCTTGAAGTCAGCGGAACCCAGAGCAGGGAGCCAGAGGTTGTATAATCGAAATCGCAATCGAAATCGCAATCGTTCTTGACCTTGCCGATTTCGATTTGGATTTCGATTTCGATAGCGACTTCGATTTGGGCAAAAAATAGCCCTTGAGCCGTGGAAAGATTGTGAAAAGCGGATAACCATCTATTTGGTAGTTTGAATTAAGACTAAAGGAAATTTCATGACCAGTTGCCCCATCGACACCAGTATCATCCGCCCGATCCGCTTTGTTGCCGGCAAGTGTCAGATGCTTGACCAGCGCCTGCTGCCCGGTGAGGAAGTGTGGATCGATTATGACAGTTATGAGGGGGTTGCCGAAGCGATCCGCAGTATGGTCGTGCGCGGCGCTCCGGCTATCGGTATTGCTGCGGCTATCGGGGCCTGGTTCGGGGCCCGTGATATTGACAGCGAATCGAGTCAGGAGTTTTTTGCCGAATTTCAACAAATCTGCGTTTATCTTGCTGCCAGTCGGCCGACAGCGGTCAACCTGTCGTGGGCATTGGAGCGGATGCAGCGTTTTGCCGAGGCGAATCTGGATCGCAGCGTCTTCGAGCTGAAAATTGGTCTTGAGTATGAAGCACTGGCCATCACCCAGGAAGATGAGCAGACCAACCGCAGGATCGGTCGCAACGGTGCTCCGCTGATCCCCGATCAGGCCCGTGTCCTCACCCACTGCAACGCCGGCGCCCTGGCGACCGGTGGTTATGGAACTGCCCTCGGAGTGATCCGTGCCGCCGTGGCGGCGGGGAACAAGGTGACAGTGATCGCCGATGAAACTCGACCTTTTCTGCAGGGGTCACGCCTGACCGCCTGGGAATTGCAGCGTGACGGGATTCCGGTGACCCTGATCTGCGACAACATGGCTGGCTACCTGATGCAGCAGGGACAGATCGATTGTGTTATCGTCGGTGCCGACCGGATTGCCGCCAACGGAGATGTTGCCAACAAGATTGGCACCTATACAGTAGCAGTGCTGGCACATGAGCATGATATCCCCTTTTATGTGGCAGCCCCCCTGTCCACCATCGACCTGAAGGTGACTGATGGCAGTCAGATCCCGATTGAGGAGCGTGACGCCCGTGAAGTGACCCATATCGGTGACAAAGCCCTTGCTCCGGAGGGCATTGCCGTTCGTAATCCGGCTTTCGACGTGACACCGGCCCGCCTCATCAGTGGCATTATTACCGAAAGCGGTGTTGTCAGTGGTGATTATGTTAGCGGTTTACGACAACTGTTTCATCGATCCGGTACGTAACATTCTAATCGTAGGAGCAGGCCCCTGTGCCTGCCCTGGGCAACCAAAGGAGTCGCAGGTATGAGACTCAACCAGCACGACATCGCCGCTGGTCTGCAAAAGCTGGATAGCACCCCGCAAGATCTGGTTGATTGGTGTTCGCGTATCCCTCTGTTGGACGGGGAGCGGGCGGCCACCAATCTGCGCCTTCTCGATGAGCATCTGTCTGATCGCGTCCTGCTGGGCGCGGTGATCGAAACAGCGATTCAGGTTGCCGATCCGGACGCCGCTTTGAACAACCTGGAGCGTCTTTTCGATATTCTCAAGCGCGATAAGTTGATGGAAGTTGCCGCTGATAAGCGCCGGCGTTTGCAGTTGTTGACGTTGCTGGGTGGGTCGCCCTTTCTGACGAATATCCTTTGCCGTCATCGCGACTACTTTACTGATCTGTTTATCAACGAGGCAATAGAGACCTCCTGCAGTGAAGCTCAGATGCATGTCGATTTGTCTGAGTTGATCACTGACGATGCCGATTTTGCCGAACTTCAGGCCTGTTTGCGGCGCTATAAGGCCAGGCAGGTATTGCGCATCGCCGCCCGCGACCTGTGTGGTCTTGCCTCCCTTGAAGAAGTGATGGCCGAGTTGTCTGGCTTGGCTGCTGCGGCGCTGCAGCGGGCCTACGACGTCAGTAGTCGGCTGTTACAGACAGAGTACGGGCAACCGCTGGAACAGACCGCCGCGGGCAAAACCGCCGAGGCAGTGATGACCATTCTCGGCATGGGAAAATTCGGTGGCCGAGAGCTGAATTTTTCTTCCGATATCGACCTGATCTACAGTTATTCGTCGACGCGCGGTGAAACAACCGGCGGCAAGCGAGGTGAGCAGATCAGCCTGCATCGCTATTTTATCAAGCTGGCGGAAATGATCACTCGCGCCCTGCATCAGGTGACTGAAGACGGTTTTGTCTTCCGTGTTGATACCCGTCTGCGCCCCGAAGGAAACAGCGGTGATCTGGCCGTTTCTCTGGATGGTGCCGAAATCTATTATGAGTCCTGGGGGCAAAGCTGGGAGCGGGCCGCCATGCTCAAGTCTCGCCCGGTGGCTGGTTCCATCCCCCTGGGTGACGAGTTACTCAAACGCCTCAAACCCTTTGTCTTCAGGCGCCATCTTGATTTTGGCATGATCGAAGATATCAAGGTGATGAAGCAGAAGATCAATGCCAGTCTCGACCGGCAGCAGCATGAACAACTCAATCTCAAGCTGGGTCGGGGGGGGATCCGTGAGATCGAATTTTTCATTCAGGCGCTGCAACTGGTTAATGCCGGCAGCCGTCCCCATCTGCAACAGCGCAACTCCCTTAAAACTATTGAATTGCTGCGACAAGAGGAGATGATCAACACAACCGAAGCACAAAGCCTGACGGACGCTTATCGCTTTTTACGTATTGTCGAGCACCGGATCCAGATGGTTCAGGAACAACAGACCCATTCGCTGCCCCAGGATTCACGGGCCATGGAAGTGCTGGCGCGACGCTGTGGCTGTGTCGACGCCGTGAGCTTCAGAGCTGAACTTGATCGCCATCGTCAGGCTGTTCACGCCATATTCCGCGACCTGTTTCACTCCTCTGATGATGAAATTACCGAGGTACTTCCGGAGGTGGCGTTCATTCTCAGTCATGATTCCGATAGTGATCTGGTCAAAGATATACTGGAAGAAAAAGGCTTTGTTAATCCCGATGCTGCTTATGAGACCCTGCATTTACTGCGGGGAGACAGCCCGGTCAGGCGTATGACCAGGCGTTCACGCCGTTGTCTGGAAAAACTTGCCCCGGTGCTGCTCGGCGAAATGCTCAACTGCGCCAATCCGGATCAGGCCCTGAATAATCTGGACGCTTTTCTTGACAGTATCCGTGCACGCAGTTATTTCTTTTCTCTGCTGGTGGAAAATCCACCGATAGTCAAGATGCTGGTGGCGCTGTTCGGTTCCAGCCAGCTTCTCTCGCGGATATTTATCCAGCGCCCGGAACTGCTCGATACCCTGGTGCTTGAGTCTTACGCCACACAGGTGAAAACCCGCGAGCAGATGGATCAGGAGCTGGCCGAACAACTGGGACAGGAGGAGAATTTCGAATGGCGCCTTGATGCCCTGCGCCGTTTTCGTAACGAGGAATTTCTGCGCATTGCATTAAACGATCTGCACGGTGAGGTCAGTCAGGCGGATATTGCCCTGCAGTTGTCGTTGCTCGCGGAAGTGTGCCTTGAGCATGCCGTGCGCATGGCACAACAGGAGCTGGTAGCTCGCTTCGGCGCTCCTTTCAGTGGTGAAGCGGAGGGCTCAGCATATCAGACGCAATTCTCCGTCATCGGTATGGGTAAGCTGGGAGGAGCTGAACTTAATTATCACTCCGATCTCGATATTATCTTTATCTATCAAGATGAAGGGCAGACAAGATCGGTTGCCCAGACCGATCCGACGCGCTTTCGATCGCTCAGCAACCAGGAATATTTTGCCAAGCTGGCGCAGCGGATTATCACCATTCTTACCCTGGTGACACGGGAAGGTCTGGTCTACAAAATTGATACCCGTTTGCGCCCTTCGGGCAATCAGGGGCCGCTGGTTACCAGTCTCAACGCCTTCAAACGCTATCACTATGAATCGGCCCAGTCCTGGGAGCGTCAGGCGATGACCAAGGCACGGGCATTGACCGGGTCCGCGGAGTTTATCAGGCGAATTCAACAGACTATTGATGAACTGACCTTTGACCGTCCCCTCCCGGAAAATCTGCAGGCGGAAATCTATCGCCTGCGCCGCCGCATGGAGCAGGAGATCGCTCGCGAAAGCGACGACCTGCTCAACATCAAAACCGGTCGAGGCGGTATGGTCGACGTTGAATTTATTGCACAATTTCTCCAATTGCGGCATGCTGACAAGGTTGCTGCACTGAAGATCCAGAATACCATCAACATACTGGAGATTCTCGCTGCGGAGAAGCTGTTGCCACAAGACGATGCCGATTGCCTGATTGCAGGATACAAATATCTGCGCCAGCTCGAAAATAAGCTGCGGCTTTTGTATGATCAGTCGATCAATGAGTTTTCAATGCGCGACAAGGAATTTCGCAAGGTTGCCAGGAGTCTTGGCTATGTTGCTACAGAAATAAAACCGGAACAGGCTTTTATTGACGAATATCGTCGCATTACCGAAGAGATCAGGCAACGGATGGAAAAGTATCTTAATCCCTCTGTTGTACCGCAGAAAGAAGGAAGTTGAATTATGCGCAAGAACATCCTCATCATTGATGATGACCGTGACTTAAGAGATTTTCTGCAGCAGGCTCTGACGGCAGCTGGCTTCAACGTGGAAACTGTAGATCGTGGTGCATTGGGCATGCGCAAGCTGCTCACCGACGACTTTGATCTGACATTGATCGACATCAATATGCCGGAGATTTCCGGTCCTAATATCTGTCAGGCATTGCGTAAGCATCAAAAGACCCGCGATCTGCCGGTGGTGATGATTACCACAACCTTCCACAGCCCGGAGCAGATCAAGGCAGCTAAACAGGAATATGGCGTAGACGATTTTCTGTTCAAGCCTTTTACCGGCATTGATTTGCAGCGCCTGCTTGAGCGTGTGTTCAAGCGTAGCAAAAAAGTGACCAGCACCGTCGAGAACAAAGTTCTGCCAATTTCTGATTTTACTGTCCCGACCCAACTTCATCGCCTTTATGTTGAGAGGGCGACCGGTTTACTCCATCTGCACCACGGTGAGGCAAAAAAAGTCATCTATATCAAGGACGGCTATCCGGTTTTTGCCCGCTCCAATGTCCTGGGAGAGTGTCTGGGGCGGATGTTGGTCAGAGAAGGGGTTATGACCCAGGTCGATTGTGACCAGTCCGTTGAAAAGAGCAAGGAGACCGGCCGCCTGCAGGGAACCGTGTTGATTCAGATGGGGCTTTTGACCCCTCAGGATCTCAAGGCAGTACTGGAGCGCCAGGTTACTGAAAAGCTGCTGTCGACCTTTGCCTGGCGGTCAGGTACTTTGCAGTTTGAGCCGGGCCGAGATTTTAAAAAAAGTGTGACCCAGATTCGCCTGACACCAGCAGCCCTGATCATGCAAGGGATCAAACAATACTGGAGTATTAAGCAGGTTGATGAGTTCCTTCTTCCGTTTAACGCCGACTATCTGTGTCAGGCCACCAACCCCAAATACCGCTTTCAGGATATCGACCTGGGCAAGCGTGGTATGGCGGTCTTAAAAGGCTGCCAGGGGCAGAAACGGCTTCAGGATATTCTTGAGCAACATCCCCTGGCGCGTCGTGAAGTACAGAAAATTATCGCCGCTCTGCTGATATCGGAAATGATCGAGCGCCATGCCACACCGCAGGAAGGGGTTGTCGACGATCACACTGATAGTGATATCGCCATGATTGATGAAAAACTGCGACGTAAGATTCTTGACGATTATCGCCGGGTGATGGATGCTAATTATTTTGAAGCCCTTGGCGTTGAGCGTAAAAGTGATTCGGCGGCGGTCCGCCGCGCCTATTACAAAATGGCGAAGGAATACCATCCGGATCGCTTTCTCGGCAGTGGTCTGTCGCACGAGATGAGCGCCAAAGTTATCGAGATGTTTCAGTATATTACCCAAGCCTATACCGTCTTAAGCGATCCGGCAACCCGCAACGACTATCTCGACGAATTGATCAACGGGCCGAAGAAGAAAATCGACATCAATCAGGTGATTGAGGCCGAAGCCGCCTACCAGGAGGGACTGGCACTGCTCAAAGTCAGACGTTTTGCCACCGCCGCCAAGGTGCTCAAAAAAGCGGTGGAATACAGCCCCGAAGAGCCGGAATATATGACCAATTTTGCCTGGGCCCTGTTCAAGGCATCGCCTGAAAAAACAGAAACACGCCAACAGGCCATGGAAATTCTGCTTGCCTCTCGCGAGCTCAATCCCGGCTTATATCAGACCCACTTGTATCTGGGACATGTCTATCAGGCTCAGGGGAAGGATCGTCAGGCAGAAAAGTCTTTTGAGGTGGCAGTGCAGGCCAACTCCGACTGTACCGAAGCGTTGCGTGAGCTGCGGTTGATCAACCTGCGGCGTGAGCAGAGCGCACAGAGTAAAGGCGGCCTTTTTTCAGCCCTTGGCAAAAAAGATAAATAAGGTTCCGTCATCCTGCGCTCCGTCGCGGGATCAGATTCGGTGGCATATTCTGGAAGCAGATTCTGCGACCGGGCTTCGCTCCGCGCAGAATGACCGGTAGAACCCTGTCGCGCAGCCCACTCTGCTCAGGATGTCAGCTGCCTGGCAGATGACGGTGATGAACGTTGCCCATGGCACTGAGCAGGCTGTTGCGTATCTGCGGTATCTCGCCGCTCAAATCATGGATCAGGCGCTTCATCCGTTGGCGTTGTTGCCGTTCCTCCTGATCTCCCGCCATCGGGCAGGCGCAGGAAATAATCGGGAAATCAGATAGACCACTGTACTCACGAATCAGCGCCTCCTCGACATAGACCAGCGGGCGAATGACCGTCTGCATGCCATTGTCGGCCAACATTTTTGGGCTCATGGCCGCCAACTTCCCAGCGTAAAACTGATTAAGCAATAAGGTCTCAATAAAATCATCGAGGTGATGTCCAAGCGCCACCTTGTTGCAAGCAAGCTGCTGCGCAACGCTGTAAAGAAAGCCGCGTCGCAAGCGGGCACAGAATGCGCAATAAGATGATCCCGGGCGACGTTTTTCCTCGATGACCTTGTTGCTTGCGGTTTTTTCCATCCGGTAAGAAAAATGATGGTGCTTCAGATAGCCTTCGATCAGATCAGTTCGATAACCGGGAAAGCCGGGATCAAAATTTACCGCGACCAGTTCAAATCTTACCGGCGCCCGTTTGCGCAGATCATCAAGAATCTTGAGTAGTGTCCAGGAGTCCTTGCCGCCGGAAACGGCCACAGCAACCCGGTCTCCCTCGTCAATCAGGTTGAAATCGCCGATCGCCTTTCCGCAACTGCGTTTGATGCGGTTGTAGAGCTGTTCTTTCGTTTTGTCCATTCCTTAGATTCCTCAAGTTGTACATACAGATAACCATTAAAGCTAAAAAAGACTTTTTGATCCACGAAAACACAAAAAAGTACTGAATGTAAACCCTTCTCCTGGGGAAAAAGGTGGCATCAAGTCGGATGAGAGGGCATGTCTTTTTCGATTTAGTCCGAGTACTCGGTGCTTTTTCGTGGACGAACAGGTTTTGCAGGTCAGAATTTGGTTCGGATTTTGCTTGTGTATCAGTGTGAAGCTGTCGATAAGACGGATATCTGACACTCGTTTTTGCCGACCAAGAGGTTGCTATGAGTATTGAATCCCTGAATTCCCCTGCGTTGTTCCCCTCCCTGTCATTGTCCGCACCGTCCGCTGTAGCCGGCAATTCACACAGCCGCGAATTTGCCGCGCTGCTTGATCGGGCGGCTCACGGACAAGTTGGTTCGCCACCGACTGCCGAGCAGGCGCTGATCCAGCTCAAAGTGACCCAGTTGCAGATGATGCAGGGGTTATTTTCTGATAGCGATAATGAAGAGGAACGCTCGCCCCTGTTCGATTTTGCTGCGATTACGCCATTCAGTCTGCTCGATCCTCGTAAAGGTCAATTTATTGACAAATATCGGCAGAATCTGCCGTCACTGCAACATGCCACGACGGCTGTTGATCGTGATCAGATTGAGCAAATGATTGATCGCGTGGCTGAAAAAGTTAAACTGGCTCCGGAACTGATACGCGCCGTTGTCGCCGTCGAAAGTTCCTACGATCCGACAGCGGTATCTCATGCCGGAGCTCAGGGGTTGATGCAGTTGATGCCGGCTACCGCGGCGGATCTTGGTGTCAAGGACAGTTTTGACCCCTTGGAAAATATCACTGGAGGTAGCCGCTACTTAAGTCGCTTGCTCAACAAATACAACGGCGATCTGGATCGAGCTCTGGCGGCTTATAACTGGGGGCAGGGAAATGTCGATCGACACGGACTGGAAAAGATGCCGACCGAAACCCGTAACTACCTGGTCAAGGTGAAACAGTTGCTGGACAAAACAGCCGCTGCTTGATCATCTCCGCTCGTGATAGGGGCGAAAATCCATCGGTTTTCCTTCGGCCAGATTGAGCCAGCCCTTGGCAATGCGATAGATCATCCACACCAGGTTTGCCAGCAGTATCAGATAGCCGATGAAGAGCACGTAGGTCAAAACTCCCAGCCCGGTCCACAAGATGCCGAACCAGAAGGTCCGGATCTGCCAGCGGAAGTGTGATTCCAGCCAGGTTCCCCTGACTTCATCACGCTTGATGTAATTGAAAACAACGGCTACAAACAGAGTGATTCCGACAAAGAAAGAAGCCGCCTGCAAGGCGTAGATGATCGTGGTAATCGTCTTCAGGGTCTTCAGTGGATCACTGCTTGAGGGTGCGGAATGTTCCGGGGGCATGATGATGGGTTCGCTCTGGGCCATAATTCACTCTTGGTTTGTTGGTTACAGTGTTTTTGACGAATCACATGGTTGCTGTGGTGTCAGGGGAAAACATCGGCACAGCCGTTGAAAGTCTGATCGTCGATGATCAGCGAGGCCTGTGCAGGATAAGCTTCACCGCTCATGGAGTCCCGGCAAGTTGTTTTCGTCACTACCAACTCAATCCGTTGTTGCTGACCGGTAATCCGGTAAAGGACAGCTTCGCTATCCGCTGTCTGCGTGGTTACCGGTGCAGGAAGTACCTGACGGCTTTGGCCGTAATCGGTAAGAACCAGGGTGCCTGTTGTCGTGATTTCGACAATCCAGCCCGGTTCCTGGCCGACGGCTCGAACCAGAGTGCCACGTTGACGTGCCTCCTGGCGGGGCGATGAAAGCTGTTCACCACTGCAGTTCAGAAACAGCTTACCATCGACTTCGAAGCGCGCAGTATCGCCGCGATTCCAGTACAAGTTTCTTTTGCTCTGGTATTTTTCTCCTGACAGGGAGACTGTCCGCTGCAGGCTTAATGTCTGCGAACCGAGTAACACTTGTGCCTGGTTTCCATCAGCTTCGACCAGAAAAAATGAACCATCAGGACAGACGTAGCTGCGCTGGTAGCGATTTTCGGCAAACTCGCTGATCAGTGGTGAAACTTCAGGTTTGGCACAACCGCCCATGCCGAATAAAACAGCAGCAATCAGCAGCGCGAAAAATCCTGTTGCATGCTTCATTGATCCCAATATCCTTTCACTATCACAACGCCTGGTGTTTGTTCGAATGAGCCTCGTTTGTAGTCTGTTGATTGTAGTCGCTGTAGTTCGTCGCCCACCCAATGGCCACCGAGAGCGCGGATCAGACTGATACGGTGGCTGATCCACTGGCGCTGATTGGATAACTGCTGACTGCGAACCTCGAGTTGAGTCATCTCACTACGCAGCAGTTCAAGACTGTCGCTCAAGCCCAGTAAATAATTTTCAGTTCTTATTTTTAGAATTTCTTCGTTCAACAGCCTTTGCTGATCAAGTAACTGTTCTCGCGTGAGGCTGCTTTGTTCTGCATACAGAGCCGACTCTACTTCTTCTATGGCGGTTAAAATTTTCAGTTGCGCAGCCAGTTGTTTTTCATCGCGAATTGCTTCCTGTAGATCACTCGCTGCCTTAAGGCGACCGCCATCGAAAAGAGGTTGCGCCACACCAAGGGCCAGGCTCCAGAATGTGCCGGTAACATCGCCGCTGGACAGGCGGGTGATGGAACGACCAAGGTTGGCACTCAAATCCAGACGCGGCAGACGATCGGCCAGGGCCGCAGCCAGGTCACGATCCGCTGCTTCCAGCTCTAACAGGGCAGCGGAAACATCGGGGCGGCGACTGAGCAAAGAGGCCGGCAGACCGATATCAATAACACTGGAAAGGTTCGGCAGTTCTCTACGCTCTATGCGTATATTCCCCGGCGCCAGACCAAGAAGCAGGGCAATAGCGTTGCTGGTCTGGTTCAGGGTGTTTTCAAACAAGGGGGTCTGGGCTTCCATCTGGGCGAGGTTCTGTTGCGCCTGATAGAGTTCAGCGGCGCTTGTGAGCCCCGACCGGTAACGATCGTTGATGACGCGTACCAGTTCACGGTTGTGGCGCAGCCTTTGCTCCAGCAGATCCAGTTGTGCTTGTTGTTCGACCGCAACAAAGTAGAGCTCCGCCAGACGAGCAGTCAAACTGAGCATCAGGGTACGCACCTCATCTTCGCCGGCAAGCATGCGCAGTTCCGCTGCTGCCGTGCGCTGGCGCAGACGTTGCCACAGATCAACTTCATAAGCTGCAGCCACGGTCACTCGTCCCGAAGTGGTCTGGTTTTCACCCGTCTGACTGACGGTCTGCTCTCGTCGTCCGCTGGCGTTGAGGTTGAGCGAAGGGTAAAGCCCGGCTTCAGCCGTGCGTTGGCGTGCCTCTAGCTGGTCAAGGCGCAGAAAAGCCTGACGCAGGTTGAGGTTTCCGGTCAGCAATTGGGTTTGCATCTGGTCAAGCAGCGGATCATCAAATTCCTGCCACCAGCGTTCGGCAATGACTGCCGCGTCGATCGCCGCTTCGCCGGAAAAAACATCCGGTATCGTAAGAGGCGTCGGTGGCCGCGCCGCAAACGGTTGACAGGCGCTTAGCACCAGACAGGTGATAGTAGTAATCAATAACCTCATCGAACATCTCCAGGAAAAAAATCAATATAGCATATTTGAAAAACCAGAGCGACGAGCCAATAGCAGGAGAGTGAGCAGCCGAGGGATGTTTTTTCGGGAAAGTTTTGGAAAAGTGGGAAAGGGTGGGAAAGGGGACGCTGGGGTGGGAAAGGGGACGTTGTTTAATTGTTTAACTAGGATGGAAATTCCTTTGTTGTCTCGGGGCAGAAAGGAACACCCCTGTGCGTAACGGTATATGTACACAGAGTTTGACAGCATCCATCATTTTGACGTATACAGGCGCGTCTTTTATTCATTTCGTAATCCTGTAAGGATGTTCAGTTTTTTGAATTCAGCTCTGCACCCGTGGTGCCGGAGAAAGTGAGGCTGCCAAATGATGAACCTCAAGCCCGAAGTTGTTGCCCAGCTCGAGCGGGTACTCGGTTCTGTCGAAATGCTATTACCCAAGGCCGTCAAGCCGGTCGACTGGAAGAACTGTTACGCAGCAAACTGGCGGCGTCATTCCTTTTCCGGTTATCTGGAGCCGGTTAAAGTCACTGATAAAACCAGGCTGGATCAGCTTCTCGGTGTCGATGAACAGAAAGCCATCATGGTTAACAATACCCGTCAGTTCATTAAAGGATATCCCGCCAACAATGCCCTTCTCTGGGGGTCGCGAGGTACCGGCAAGTCCTCCATCGTCAAGGCCTTGCTCAACGAATTTGCCGAACAGGGGTTACGTGTCATCCAGGTCGAAAAGGACGATTTGATCTACATCGCCGAAATTTTTGCCGCCATTGAAAATCAACCTTATCGTTACATCATGTTGTGTGATGATCTGACCTTTGAAACCGGTGAACTGTCCTACAAAATGCTCAAAAGTGCTCTGGATGGTTCAGTTTATTCGGCTCCGGAAAATGTGTTGATCTATGTAACTTCCAATCGGCGCTACCTGTTGCCGGAATACGACGGTGACCATCTCGGCGGGAAATATGTTAAAGGTGAATTGCAGCAGAGCGAAATTCAGGAGGAAAAAAGCTCTCTCTCTGACCGTTTTGGCCTCTGGGTTGCGTTTCACGTATTCTCTCAGGATCGCTATCTCGAAGCAGTGCAACTATGCTTTAAGCATTGGAGCGATAAGCTCGACAAAACGATCCCATGGAGTGAAGATGCGGAACGCGCCGCCATCAAGTGGAGCCACGAAAAAACCAAACGCTGCGGCCGCACCGCTTTTCAATTTTCCAAGAACTGGGTGGGGAAATATCTGCTCAAGGGGTAGTTGACACAGGGAATTCTGGGGAATTCTGGGGACGTTGTTTAATTGTTGAATCAGCGCCCCAAAACTATATCTTCTATCTGCCCTTCTTCGTTAATCAGCTTGCTTCCACGTTTGACAGCGTGACTGACCGCAGCGCGTTGAAGTCCAAGCTTTTTCCCGGTCTGAGTGCCGCTGTAGCAGAGGATTCGCGCAGCGATATAGCAAAATAAGTCACGCGCATCGATCCGTTGCTGATCCCGACTTCTGATAAAAAGATCATTCACACGAATTCCACAATGGTCAGCGACGCGTCTGGCAAGCTCATCAAGGTTGATTCTGGTGGTCATTTTTTCCTGTAACGAGTGTTCTTCACACAGTTTTTCGACAAAGTCACCGCTGCCAAGAATCCGATCATCATGCGCTTGTGCTTCATCGATAAGCTGATTGTGGCAGCTTCGTCTGAGGCCACCACCTACCAGTTCCGGTCGATTGCCCTGATCGATGCCGTCAGCAATAAACTTCTGATAATTATCTCGAGCCTCATTTTGTTGCTCAGCAAAGAACGCGAGAACGTCTTTGACGCATTGACCTTCCAGCGCTGCATTTTCAAGCACTACTCCATGTCCACACCAGGGGTAACGACAAAGTGATTCCAGGTTGTTGACCAGACCTGCGCGCAGAGGATTGAGGTGAATGTAGCGGACCAGTTCCAGCAGATAGGTATCCTCCTCACAAACGATCGACTTGTAGCGGTTCTGAAACAGGTGACCACTACGCCGATGACGTTTATTGAAATTGACCGCATAACCGGTCAGTAACCGCCGCATAAAATGCTTGAGATCACATCCTTTGGGTTTTAACAGCAGGTGAAAGTGATTGGGAATCAGTGCCCAGGCGTAGCAGTCGGTATCGGTTTCGATAAGAAGGGTGGAGAGGCGATCGACAAAATCCTG
>SLDV01000048.1 GCA_007125165.1 Geobacteraceae bacterium
CCGCAACCGACCACGGCCACCTGCGACCTTAATAGCTTGAGTTGCTGCTCCGTTGCTATCATCTCACGGTTGCGCTGGTAGCGTGCCGGCAGCATACCGGATGTCATGATCAGCTCGTCTGCTGCGCTGCAGCTTATCCCAAAAAGATCCATCAGTTTCTGTTCATGCACCCAGGACAACAGATCGTCCTGTGCGTGGTCGGCTAAAAAGCTTTTCAGTTGCTCAAGGTCAAGATTCTTCACATCAGCCACCCCCGACCAGAGGAAAGATCGACAGGGCATCACCATCGGCAAGTTGTCGTTGTAAGTCGACATGAACAAAGTTCAGCAACAGGATCCCAACCTCCGCTTCAGGAATCTGCAGATCCCTGACAACATCGCCGACCGTCGTTGCTTGCGGATACTCTCTGATTTCCCTGTCGAAGCGACCGATCCGGAATGAAGCAAACAGTTTCACCGTCACTTGTATCATTAGACTCCTCCGCTCATGGGAATCCCATTTTAGACAGGGCAACGACAGGAAGGTCAGCCCTGCCAGATCACCTTTAATAACATCATCTGTTGAGGATTCACCCTTGTCGGCAGTTGTTCAAACAACTCGGCACAGGGTAAAGGGAACCCATCCAGAATAACAGAATCACATCCGTTCCGGAGTGAAGCCCCCCCCGCAGTCAGGAGTGTTATCAGCTCCGCTCCCGAAAGAAATATTCCTCTTTCCAGCAGCAAGGGCCCGATCTCTTTCATGAGCATATTGAACAGCTTGATCTTAACTGTACCCGCTCCGGTCGCTACTGCCTGTGACGGATGACAGGTGATTTCTCCACGCATGGCCGCCAGATGTCCGCCTCGACGCATGGTTGAACCAACCAGGCCGGGCATGGCGGTTGACAGGGCCAGGGTTGATCCGTCCTCAATATAAGCCGATGTCAGTTCATCAATCGCCTTGCCGTCGAGAAACAGGGTCGTGATCCGATCCTGCACATAGACTTCTGCGATACCAAGCTGGCTGTTCAGCAGGTTCATCACGCTGCAGCCAGTCGTCACCGGCAACCAGACACCCCGTTGCAGCAACGGATAAAATTCGCTGATCAGGACGGAGTTCAGGGTTAACTGTAGTTGCAGGTTGGCAGATGTCTGCATTGTCAGCTTTCTGCAAATGTGGGTATAGCAGATGATCATCTCTCTGATAAAAAACCGGGGTCCTTAACGGCACCCCGGTCATCGATCAGGTATCAGTGAATATCAGCCCCAGTTGTAAAGTTCATCAAGTTCCTCATCCTTGACCGCGAAGGTAATATTGTGCGGCGGCAGGGGTTCAGTTTTGAAAAACCGGGGGAGACGATCATCTTCCGCACCAAAACCGGCTTTTTTGTTGAACTCGCGCTCCATGTTGAGGACCTTTTTACCCAGGGCGATGACATCATCACCGGTCATCTTGGTACCGTAAAACGCACCCAGCATACCCAGCAGGGCGTCAAAGGTTTCCGGCTGATCAAGAATCGGGAAAGCGATGAAAAGACACATGCCGGTGGAATCGATGGCGGTTGTCGCGATCTGCAGGTTACGGGATAATTCGACCTGCCCTTCGGGCTTTAACGGATCAACATCGCCGCCGACTTTAAGGATGTTGGTAGCAACCGCATAACCGGCAGTATGATCAGCGCCCATAGTACTGGTAGCGTAGGTCACGCCGATCCCCTGGACGGTGCGCGGGTCATAGGCGGGGATGGCCTGCCCTTTAACCACAGGAACCCGCTCCACCGCAAAGGCTTTGCCGGTCATTGCGGCGCCATTACCAAGAATCCGTCCCAGCGGGGTGCCTTTGCCGACTTCGTCACGGACCAGGCGAATCGCCCCTTCACCATCACCGAATTCAATCACGCCGCCATCCATGGCGACACCGATGGCAACACCCATCTCAATGGTATCAACACCGATATTGTCGTCCAGATAGTCGAGCATGGCGATGGTGTCAAGATCATCGATACCGCAGTGACCTCCATGGGACCAGACGGTTTCGTATTCGGGCTGTTTGGTCAGGAACTTGCCGTCTTTATCGTTGTACACTCCCGAGCACTGAATAACGCAACCACGATGGCAACCATGGGTTGCCAGACCGCCGCGCTTGACTTCAAGTTCAGCCTGGGTTTCGCCGCTGATGTTGGTACCGCCCTCAAAGAATCCGGTTTTGAAATTTCTGGTTGGGTAACCGCCGGCTTCGTTGAGAACATTGGTGAGGATGTTGGTTCCGTATGCAGGCAGTCCTTCGCCCGATACCGCATGCTTGCGAATTCCTTCAACATAGGCACGGTTGGCGGCCTTAAAACCGTCAGGATCTTTAGGCGGCCGCTGTTGGCACCCTTTGTCATCGAAAATAATCGCCTTGACCTGCTTGGCCCCCATGACCGCGCCGACCCCACCCCGGCCACAATGACGGCTGGGACGCAATTCGGGATCGGTACAGGCAATGGATGCGGCCGCCATTTTGCGCTCACCGGCGGAGCCGATGGACATGTAAGCGGCGTTGTCACCATGTTCTTTACGCAACTTTTCGATCAGTGGGTAGTTGTCCATCAGCTTCAAACTGTTGTCGACGCTGATGGTGACCTTATCCTTGTCGATATGGATTTTATAAAGGTCATCGGTTGCCGGTTTACCTTCAATAATGATCGCGGCGTAGCCGAGTCGGGCCATCACCTGGGCGGGCTGCCCCCCGGCATTGGACTCCTTGATGCCTCCGGTCAGCGGGCTTTTACAACCGACGGAGATCCGACCGGACATGGCACCGGTCGTTCCACTGAGCATCCCCGGTGCAATAACCAACTTGTTTTCCGCCCCCAGGGGATGACAATCCGGGGGCACTTCTTTGGCTACAATCATCGACGTTGTTGCTCTTCCTCCTAAAGCCGTAAACTCTCCCGCTTTTTCGATGCTCTGTGAAGGACCTCCTGACGCTCCCATGTTAATACGCAGTATTTTGTCCATTTGCATCCTCCCTTGTGTGTATATGTAGCCGCCCAAGTGAAAACTCCCGGCACTGAGAGCAACAAAAGAGCGGCTTACTATGACCAACCTCCGTAGATACAACTCTATTCCCCTTCCTTAAGAAGAGGGTCAGGCTAAGGGGAGTTTGACGCAACCTGATCCCCGAGGAAAGGAGTTCAGGCGGAAGATCAGAACTGATAACAAAAGGGTTTCAGTCAGCCACCAGGGTGTGGACATCAAATCGCCTGAGGCTGACGCAGAGCCGGAAAATCATCTGATTGTCCCCACAGTCTAGCAGGTGACAACAGCTTTTCCAGCAAAACCCGCAGCTTCGCCGACATTTCGAATGTGTCGACAAGCCGTCAGGTCACAAAGAAAGGACGCAGCTTGCTACCAGAGCAGCTCCTCGCCGTTGCTGTGCCAGAAGGAGCCGCTGTTTTCCAGGTTCAAGGCGGCAATCCGCTGTGCCAGACCGGCCGCTGATTCTTCCGGCGTGATCAAGCCGCCAAAGTTAACCATCCGCGTCTTGACATAACCGGGGTGCAGGAGCGCCACGGCGATGCCGCGGTCTTTCAAATCAACCGCCAGAGACTTGCCAAAGGCGTTGAGAGCGGCTTTCGAGGCGCGATAGCCGTAGCGCCCACCGGAATCGTTGTCGGCGATCGAGCCCATGCGACTGGTAATCAGAGCGATTTTGCTGCCTTTGGTGAGATTCGGCAACAAGGCTTCGCTGATGCGCAAAGGAGCGTAGGCGTTGATCTCCATCTGCAGGCGGATCGAGTCAAAATCGAGCCGGCCGAGAACCTCATCGTTCAACAGCCCGGCATTGTTGATGAGCAGTTCGATGGATTGCCCGCTCAGCGCAGTAGCCAGACGTTTGACATCTGTCGCACTGGTCACGTCGATCCGGTCAATGACCGCGGCCACCGCATCCAGTTCCGGGGAGGTCTCCCGACAGACGCCAGTGACCTGCCACCCTTCGCGCTGGTAAAGACGCGCCAGTTCAAGGCCAATTCCTCGGTTTGCTCCAGTAATGACAACATGCTTCATGAACATTCTCCTTTTATGTGATCCATGTTAACGGTCGGTATCGTCAATGATGAATGTCATGTGTTCCCACGTTGCGATGGATCAGGGTACAACTTATTTTTTTTCATCCTAACATGCTGTTGCTGGTCCTGTCAGGGCCAGCATCCTGGTTTGCCAAAGGATAAAATATAAAAATAATCAGCATAATTACTCTATAAGGATTTCACCAAACCGGGAAGAGGGCGACAGTACAACAGGTAGAGGCCATAGCCGCCGGCCCATATCTGTGACCGGCACCAACTGACCTGTCACCGTCGGGATAACCCCTCGACCAGATCAGACCAACCGTCATCGGCCTGAAAACGCTCACCATGCGTTTTCGATAGTTGCTCCAGTTCGGCGAGCAGTTCGGGTGCGCCGGTTTCACTGATGTGCTGCATTGGACCGCCGCGGAAAGGAGCAAAACCGGTTCCGAAAATAATGCCGCCATCGAGCAGGTCGGCGTTTTCCACCACCTGCTCGCGCCAGCAGGCGACAACCTCATTGAGCAGGCGCAGCATCAGGCGTGTTTCAATCTCCTGCGGAAAACCGGTTGTCTTCTTTTTGCCGAAAAACTGCCGCTTATTGTAACTGTAGAACCCCTGACCGCTCTTGCGCCCCAGGTCGCCATTTTCTACCATCCTGATCAATCGTTCCGGCACCTCTACCGGGTAGTGATCGGCAAGAATGCGGGCAACCGACAGGCAGATATCCAGCCCCACGGTATCGGCCAGGCGGATCGGCCCCATGGGCATGCCAAAAGATGTCGCCGCGCGATCAATCACCGCAGGCTCGACCCCTTCTGCGACCAGTTCCATGGCTTCAAGGAGGTAGGGCATAAGGATGCGATTCACCAGAAAACCCGGAGAGCTTTTGACCGGTAGAGGCAGTCGTTTGATGGCGAGGACAAAAGCCGCACCCCGCTGCAGCACCGTCGCGTCCGACTGCTCGGCACAGACAACCTCGACCAGTTGCATTTTATCCACCGGGTTGAAAAAGTGCAGACCGATGAGACGCTCGGGACGGTCGAGAACCGTTGCCAGCTCTTCCAGCGGAATGCTTGAGGTGTTGCTGGCGAGGATCGCCTCGGCCTTCATCAGTGGTTCAATCTGACGATACAGATCACGCTTGGCGTCACCATCTTCAAAAATCGCCTCAATTACCAGATCAGCACGGGCGACCCCATGCCCTTGCGTGTCCGGCATCAAACGATCGCGCGCTGCCTCGATCGCCCTGCGCTCCTTGAGTTTTTTGGCAAACAACTTGCCGCCACGTTGAATCACCTGACCAAGCCGTTGCGGATCAACATCCTGCACGGTGACGTCAATACCCTGTAAAGCGCACCAGATGGCGATATCACCACCCATGATGCCGGCGCCGATCACATGGACATGGCGCGGCACCGACACATCACCGCGACCCGTGGCTTTGAGTCGCTCCTGCAACAGGAACACCCTGACCAGGTTGCGTGCCGTTGGGCCGACGATCAGATTGGCGACAGAATCCGCTTCTGCAGCATAGTTGGCGGTTTCGTCGGCACCAAAATTGCGCCACAGATCGAGCAGTTCATAGGGAGCCGGATAATGACCACGGTCGACCTTGGATGTCAATTTACGGCGCATCATTTTGATAACCAGATCACGCGCCACAGGTTGTTGCGCCAGACGTTCACGCCAGGGCTTGCCAATAGCCGCTGGTGGTTGCGTAACCACCGCCTTCACGGCACGGCCAAAGTGCCGCTGAGGCGTCACCACATCGATCAAACCGATTTTACGCGCGGCTCTGGCACTCAGGGTGCGGCCCGTCAACATCAGCTCAAGCCCTCGGAGCGATCCGACCAGACGGGTCAAACGCACCGTACCGCCAAGGCCGGGATGGATGCCGAGCTTGACTTCGGGCAACCCCAATCTGGTTTCTGAATCATCACTGACAATGCGATAACGGCAGGCCAGGGCCAGCTCCAAACCCCCACCGAGGCAGAAACCGTGAATCAGTGCAATGGTCGGACAGGGCAATGCCTCGATACGGTTGAATATTTCCTGACCACGCTGGATCATCTCCAGCGCCTGTGAGCGATCCTCGAAACGGGTAAATTCGCGCACGTCGGCGCCGGCAATAAATCCATTCTTTTTTCCGGAACGGATCACCAGAGCCGCCGGCAGATCATCGGCGACCTTGGTCACGATAGCGTCAAGCTCTTCAAAAACCTCCCGCGAGAGGCTGTTGGTATCGCTGTTGTGTCGATCCAGGGTCAGCCAGGCGACGTCATCCGCATCCCGTTCCAGAATCCAGTGTTGACGGTTCAGTTCAGTGTGCATCCGTCACCTCCTCAACGCGCTCCACCAGCATCGCCCCACCCTGGCCGCCACCGATACAGAGCGCTGCCATACCGCGCCGCGCCTGGTGGCGCTCAAGAACATCCAGCAGATGCAGAACGATACGAGCACCGCTGGCGCCGACCGGATGACCCAGAGCAATGGCGCCGCCGTCAATGTTCAGTTTCTCCGGTGGAATAGGAGAAAAAGGCACTTGCAAACCAAGTTCGTCGCCCAGATAGTTGCCATCCTGCCAGGCCGCCTGACAGGCCAGAACCTGGGCGGCAAAGGCTTCGTTGATCTCCCAGAAGTCGATATCTTCGGTCTGCAGCTTCTGGCGGGCAAGGACCGGCGCCATAGCGTGAACCGGCCCCAGCCCCATCTGCCCCGGATCCAGGCCGGCCCAGTGGGCATCAACCAGACGCGCTTTGACCGTCAATCCATAACGCGTCACGGCAGCGGCGCTGGCCAGCATCAGCCAGGCTGCTCCATCGGTCACCTGTGCGCTGTTGCCGGCGGTCACCAACCCGTAGGGACGCTCGAAAACCGGCTTGAGCTTAGCGAGGCTATCCATATCGCTATCCCGACGAATGCCATCATCCTGAGGATAAACCCGGCCATCGTCAGCGTACAAGGCCGTCACCTCATTGAGTCGGTCTTCGTCCTGCGCGGCGGCAGTGCGCTGGTGACTGGTCAGGGCAAAATCATCCATCTGCTCACGACTGATGCCAAACCGCTGTGCCAGGATCTCAGCCGTCTGCCCCATGGAGAGGTTGACGATCGGGTCGGTCAACCCCTCCAGCAGACCGATAACCAGCTTGAAATGCTGTGGACGGACACGTTTCAGCAACCTCAGCTTTTGACTCAGGGTTCCGGCCTGCCGCCACCCCCCCAGCATCTCCACGGCTGAAGATGGCAAAAGTACCGGCGCGCGGCTCATGGCTTCGGTACCACCCGCCAGCACCAGGTCGGAGCGACCAGTGGCGATCGCTTGCGCTGCGGTATCAACAGCCTGCAGACCGGAACCACAGTTGCGCTGCACTGTCCAGGCGGGCACCTGATTGCCGCACCCTAGACGCAACGCGACCACCCGCCCGATATTGACCTCGTTGGGAGCGGGGACGATACAACCGAGAACTACCTCATCAAGATCAGCAGCACGAAAAGGCTGGCGTAACAGCAACTGCTGACCGGCAGCAACAGCCAGATCGGCAGCGGAAAAAGGCCCTGGAACGCCTCTGGCCTTGATGAACGGGGTACGCCCGCCATCGACCAGATAAACGGCTCTCCCGCTGCTGTAGGCTCCCTGTTTATTCATCTGCGCACCCCTTATCTCGATAATCTGGCGGGAAGTCATCAACCCGAATAACCTCACTGCGCGCAGCACTGGCCAGCCTGATAGCTTCTGCCTCTTCGGCAGTGATGGTGCCTGCCGCCAACCCCGCTTCCACAAGTTCGTTTTCCGTCGTTCCGGAAAGGCGCCCTTGACGCTGGGCTTCACGCAGTTTCTTCTCTGCTGTTTCAGCAGCAATAACCTTGATCAGGGCATCGTCGATGCGCGCCAGGGGTTCATGCAGATCGCCTGGCAGATAGATGCCGGCGGTCAGGCGATCGCGCAGCGGTGACGGCTCCATGAGCAG
Organism: Geobacteraceae bacterium; assembly: GCA_007125165.1. Lineage (GTDB taxonomy): Bacteria > Desulfobacterota > Desulfuromonadia > Desulfuromonadales > Geopsychrobacteraceae > Pelovirga. Next base: position 8,008 of record SLDV01000048.1, read on the forward strand.
AGAAGCAACCTGATGACCGAGCTTGTCATTCGGAGCGGTTGGACGGATACCTAAAGGAAAGGTTGCCAGGCGCAGAAACCAGGCCACTGGACGGTTGGGGAAGTTGCGGAAGAACTCGGCAAAGGACCCTTCAATGACGCGGAAACTCTCAGCGCAGGCCCACTCCAGCAGCGGACGCTCCCCTTCCGGTCGACCACGATCTTCAAACTGTTTGACAACGGCAGAGGCCAGATACAGATTGGACAGAATATCCGCCATCCGCCCCGACAGCTTTTCCTTGCGCTTTAGCTGTCCGCCGAGGACCAGCATCGCCGTATCGGCAGTTACAACAAAAGTGCTGCTGAACCGGGTGAGACGCTGCAGAATGCGCTGTTCCGGCCCTTCGGGTACCTTCAGGAGACGGCCGCCCGTCAATCCGGAAACAAAAGCCCGAACACCGGTGCTGATGGAAAAACCGACATGGGCAAAGAAGTGGTCATCAAATGCCCGCAGACCGGCGGCACGATCGGGATTGGCGACCGCTTGCATCTCCTTGAGCACATAGGGGTGGCTGCGGATCGCTCCCTGTCCAAAAACGATGAGGGTCCGGGTGAGAATATTGGCACCTTCCACCGTAATGCCGATGGGAATCGCCTGATAGGGGCGCCCCAGCAGATTGCGGGGACCAAGGCAGATGCCGCTGCCGCCCTGAACATCCATGGCGTCGTTGAGGATCTGGCGCATCCGCTCGGTGGCATTGTACTTGACTACAGCCGAAAGAACGGCCGGCTTCTCACCCCGGTCGACCGCCGCGCAAGTCAAACTGCGTACCGCCTCAAGTTGATAGGACAGACCGGCAATGCGGGCCAGGGCCTCTTCGACCCCTTCCATTTGGCCGATAGGAAGCCGAAACTGGCGCCGGATGCGGGCGTAGGCGCCGGTTGCGCGGCAGGCCATCTTGCCGGCACCGGTACTTAAGGCCGGCAGGGAAATGGAACGCCCGACGCCCAGACTCTCCATCAGCATGCGCCACCCCTGGCCAGCCCGTTCAGCCCCGCCGATGACCCAGTCGAGTGGGATAAAAACATCCTTACCCTGGTTTGGTCCGTTCATAAACGGCATATCAAGGGGATTGTGGCGACTGCCGATGGTAATACCCGGGGTATCGGTGGGAATCAGGGCCAGGGTAATGCCAAGGTTTTCACGTTTGCCGAGCAGATGATCCGGATCGTCAAGCTTGAACGCCAGCCCCAGGAGGGTGGCTACCGGACCCAGGGTGATATAGCGCTTGTCCCAGTTGAGTCGAATGCCGACAATCTCTTCGCCCTTGAAGGTTCCTTTGCAGACCACCCCCCGGTCGGGCATGGCCGCCGCGTCACTGCCGGCCTCCGGTCCGGTCAGGGCAAAACAGGGGACCTCTTCTCCTCGTGCCAGGCGCGGCAGATAGTGGTCCTTCTGCTCATCGGTGCCATAATGCAATAGCAGCTCCGCCGGACCCAGGGAATTAGGCACCATGGCTGTCACCGCCGCGGTAATGCTGCGGCTGGCGATTTTCATGATCACCGCTGAGTGGGCGAGGGCGGAAAAGCCGAGGCCACCATATTCCGGCGGGATTATCATGCCGAAAAAACGCTGCTCTTTGAGGTACTGCCAGACTTCGGGGGGAAGGTCTTTCTCGATTTCAACAATCTGCCAGTCATCAAGCATGCGGCACAGCTCTTCGGCCGGACCATCGAGAAAAGCCTGTTCTGCCTCACTTAACGCTGGCTCGGGCTGAGCAAAGAGCTTCTGCCAGTCCGGGTCACCACTGAAGAGCTCGCCGTCCCAACCAACCGTACCAGCTTCGAGGGCCTCACGTTCGGTGTCAGAGAGGGTCGGCAGCATCCGCCTGAAAAGGTCAAAGAGGGGGCGGGTCAGAATCTGTTGCCGCAAAAAAGGCAGATTGAGGATAGCGACGATTATTGCCGCCACTACGACCAGAGTCATCATTCCACCGGTCGGCAGATTCAAGGCAAAACCGACAACAACGGCAGCAACCAGCAGAGCGGCGGACCAGATCCGTAAATCGACGCGAAAATAAGCCAGGCCCAGAAACGCAATTATCAGTACCATTATCGTCATGACCATCTCTCCTTGCTGACCTCTTTAGCGGGTCTTAAGCCCTATCATCGCTACAACTCTGCGCTGCCGGACCATTAACCTGCTATCTTTATTCTTGTTGTGGCCTTTCGAACAAATAAAAACAATCCCCTGCAGATAATTATAAACATAATCCAGCCGATAAGCCATGATCCCCCATGTCAATGACCGATTCACGGCTCAGCGACGATATCAAATCAGAACCCTCACCAGTACAGCATAGATGAATCACCCGCGCCGCCAGGCGTGATATTTCTCCACCCAGGCCAGCAGTTTTTCCGGGGCATGGGCTTTTTTCCAGGCACCGGCGGTCATCTTGTTGGCTTCGGCGAGGGTCGGGTAGGGGTGGATGGTGCCGAGGATTTTGTTCAGCCCCAAACCGTGCTTCATCGCCAGGATGTATTCAGCGATCAGATCACCGGCATGGGCACCGACAATGGTGGCGCCGAGGATTTTATCCTTGCCCGGCACAGTGATAACCTTGACCCAACCGTGGGTTTCCTCTTCGGCGATAGCGCGATCAAGCTCTTCCAGTTCAAAACGGGTCAACTCATAAGGAATTCCCTGGGCGCGGGCGTCGGCTTCATTAAGGCCGACCCGAGCGACCTCCGGGTCGGTAAAGGTGCACCAGGGGATCACGCGATAATCGACGCGGAACTTTTTGACCTCCCCGAACAGGGCGTTAACTGCGGCAAACCAGGCATGGTGGGCGGCAACATGGGTGAACTGGTAGGGACCGGCGACATCGCCGGCACAGAAGATGTTGGGAATGTTGGTCCGCATAAAGGGATCGACAGCGACCGTACCGCGTTCACTTAAGCGGACGCCCAGCTCTTCCAGACCAAACCCTGCGACCCGCGCCTTGCGGCCAACAGCAACCAGGAGTTGATCAAAGGGGATCTCCACCCGCTCCCCTTGGTGTTCACATACCAGAAGTTTGTCATTGCCTTTTACCACCACCTCTTTGGCGGCATGTCCGGTCAGCACCCGCACCCCCTCGGCTGCAAAACGGGCGCGAACAAAGTCGGCAACGTCGCTGTCTTCGCGCCCCATGATCTGCGGCGCCATTTCAACCTGGGTCACCTGGGCACCAAAGCGGGCCAGGGCTTGGGTCATTTCACAGCCGATGGGGCCGCCACCCAGCACCACCAGGCGCTTTGGTAACTCGCGTAGCTGCCAGAAGTTGTCCGAGGTCAGATAATCGATCTGATCCAGCCCCGGGATCTGTGGCACCAGCGGCGCTGCGCCGGTGGCAACAATGATGTTACGGGTTGTCAGGGTGCGGCCTC
>SLDV01000133.1 GCA_007125165.1 Geobacteraceae bacterium
CTGCCGCTGGTACCCCTGTCTCTGACCAACGCAAGGGAAGTCGATAACCTGATCGGCGCTTTTAACCGTCTGCTGCACGCCCTGGGCGAGCGTGAAGAGGAAAACAGAAGGTTCAAGACCATCGCTGACAACGCTGTTTACGGTAAGGCCATCGCTGATCTCGAGGGAAACCTGATCTATATCAACAGGTTTTTTGCTGATCTTCATGGGTATGCTGTCGACGAGTTGATCGGATGCAACCTGAAAATTCTTCACGCGCCGCATCGGCACCAAGCGGTTAAGGAGATGGTCGATGCCCTCACGCAACAGGGATACTTTGCACCCAGAGAGGTGTGGCGTCTGCATCGTGACGGCACCGAGTTTTCGGTATTGTTGAGTGGTGTCGTCATTCGCGATGGGCAGGGCGCTCCTCAATGTCTGGCAGTGACGGCAGTAGATATCACCGACCGCAAGGCGGCGGAATTGGCCCTGCAGCAAAAGAATGAGGAACTCGAGCAGTTCGTTTACATCGTTTCCCACGATTTGAAAAGTCCGCTGATTACCATCAATACTTTCGTCGGGATGCTCAAGGAGGATATCAAGGCGAACAACAACGCATCTGTCAGCGAGGATCTCGATTTTATCCGCGAAGCAACCGCCAAAATGGAGAACCTGCTTAATGCCCTGTTGCGCCTGTCACGTGTCGGGCGGATCGAATCGACCCCAAAAACTGAACCGGTAAAGCAACTGGTCGAAGACTGTCTGAAAGTTCTCGCCGGAACCTTGCAGCAGCATCAGTTCGAGATCGTGCTGGGTGAACTGCAGCACCAGTGGCATGGTGACCCGCTGCATTTCGGGCAGATATGGCAGAACCTGATCGAGAACGCTGTCAAGTACATGGGCGATCAGCCCCAACCGCGCATTGAGATCGGTGCAGAACCGCGCGCCGAGGGTCTGGTCTTTTATGTGAGTGACAACGGTATCGGGATCTCTCCTGAGCATCAACAGCGGATTTTTAATGTGTTTGCCCAGCTTGATCGTAACAGCGAAGGCACCGGCCTGGGGCTGGCCCTGGTCAAGAAGATCGTCATAACCTATCAGGGGCGCGTCTGGGTTGAATCGCCCGGAGAGGGGCAGGGGAGTTGTTTCTGCTTTACCCTGCCGGGAGCGTTGGTGGGCGACGGCGTTTCTCAAAGTGAGTGAAGATGAAATTCTTTGTGGCGTTAATTCAACTGCTTGTGGTGTGTAGTCTGCTGATAGCGCAACCTGCTTTAGCGGGAGGCACTGAAAAGCCGGTTAAATTGGGGGTTCTGGCCTTCCGGTCGATAGCGGACACTTTGGAGCGTTGGCAACCTCTTGCCGATTATCTCAGCCGGTCCCTCGACGGTCGCCCGGTAGAACTGATTGTCGCCAATTATCCCGAGCTTGAAGAAATTGTCGGTCGCAATGAGCTGGATTTTGTACTCACTAACCCCAGTCACTACATAGAACTGCGCAGGCGTAATTTTCTGTCCGGTGCTTTGGCGACGATGATTGTAGAAGAGCAGGGGCATGCGGTCACCGGTTTCGGTGGAGTTGTTGTCGTTCGCAGTGATCGTGAAGACCTGGCTACCCTGACTGACCTGAAGGACAGAACCATCGCGGCCGTTTCAGACAGCTCCCTGGGCGGATACCGAGCCCAGGCAATGGCTCTGCGTGAGGAAGGCGTGCGGCTGCCTGAAAACAAGAATCTGCTGCTTACCGGCATGCCCCATGACAATGCCGTGCTGGCGGTGCTGGCTGGTGATGCCGATGCCGGCTTTGCCCGCACCGGCGTCATCGAGGGGATGATCGCTGAAGGTCATGCAGATCCGGACCAGATCAAGGTGCTGGGGGCGCGGACGTTGCCCGGTTTTCCCTTCAAGCTGTCAACCCGGTTGTATCCTGAGTGGCCCTTTGTCGCTCTGGCACATGCTGATGCTGAGATCGCCCGTAAGGTGGCGGCGGCTCTCTACCTGTTTGCCCCCGATGCGGCGACCGCCGCGCGGATGGGAATAGTCGGATTCGGCATCCCTGCCGATTATGAATCGGTGGAAGAGTTGGCTCGTGCTTTGCGGTTGCCTCCCTATGACAGCATTCCGGCCTTTGGTCTCGCCGATGTCTGGAGCCAATACCGCTGGTTCGTTGTTGCTGGAACGATTGCGCTGTTGGTCATGGTCGGGCTGACAATCCTGGCCATGCTGTTCAATCGTCGTCTTTATTTGGCCAAACAATTACTTGGAATGGAGCGCACGCGACTTGCCGGCATTATCGCCGGAACTGATGTCGGCACCTGGGAATGGAACGTACAAACCGGAGAAACCACCTTCAACGAGCGTTGGGCCGAAATTATCGGCTACTCCCTGACCGAGCTGGAACCGACCTCGATTGCGACCTGGATAGAATATTCTCACCCGGATGACCTGAAAAAAAGCGAAGAACTGTTGAACAAATATTTTAACGGTGAAGTCGACCATTACGATGTTGAGTGTCGGATGCGTCACAAAAATGGAGACTGGATGTGGGTGCTCGATCGCGGCAAAGTCATATCACGCACCGGCGACGGCAAGCCACTGATGATGATGGGCACCCATCTGGATATCACCGAGCGCAAAAATACTCAACTCGCGTTGCAGCGGAAGAACGAAGAGATGGAGGAGTTTGTTTACATTGTTTCCCATGATCTGAAAAGTCCGCTGGTAACGATGAAGTCCTTTCTGGCGGAGTTGCGTGAAGATATGCAGGCTGACAACCAGGAGCTGATCAACGAGGATATCAACTATATCGAAGGAGCCGCCGACAAAATGAATCAGTTGCTTGAGGCCCTGCTGGAGTATTCCCGTATCGGTCACAGTGAGCAACCGTCTACAGTCCAGAGCGTTGATGATCTCATCGACAGTTGCCTCGATTCCGTGGCCGGAGCGCTGCGAAAGAAGCAGATTGACGTAAAAAAAGTATCCGTGCCACTCCAGCTTTATGGCGATCAACTGCGTCTGGGGCAGATCTGGCAGAATCTGGTCGAGAACGCCATCAAATATATTGGAGATCAACCCCGACCGCTCATTGAGATTGGTGCAGAGCAAAAAGATGATGGTGGAGTTCATTTTTTCGTGCGCGACAACGGTATAGGGGTCGCACCTGAGCATCAGCAGCGTATTTTCGGTATGTTTGATCAACTGCAGCGCGGCAATGATGGCATCGGTCTCGGGCTGGCGCTGGTGAAAAAAATCGTCGAAAGTTATCAGGGGCAGATATGGGTCGAATCCGCAGGCGCAGGGCAGGGCAGTTGTTTCTGCTTTACCCTGCCGGCGGCTGTCAGATATGACGCGGCAACCGCCATGGCGTCTTGATCGAGAAAGAAGGCCAATGGGACTTCTCAATAAAATGACTCTTTTCAGGGTTTCAACCATCACGGTGCTGTGGATAGCACTCGGTGTTCTGATGTTTATCCCCTGGGAGGGTTTGCGTGCCGATGTTTCTGGTGTGGATTTGTCATCCAAAACCTTCAGGGTGGCCGTGCTGCGTGATTTTCCTCCCCTGTATATGGAAGACAGTCAGGGGCAACCCTCGGGGTTTGCCATTGAGGTGCTCGAGATCATTGCCGCCGAAGCCGGGTTTTCAATTGAATACGTTGCTACCGAAAACTGGGGCAGCGCCGCGCAGCTAGTGCGAGACGGGGAAGCTGATTTTGTGCCCGGATTTGGCATCAACGATTACCGCTTGGCTGAATTTGATTTTACCGTGCCGATAGAGAGCATTCCCGTACGTGCCTTTATTAAAAAAGATGACAGGCGTATCCGTAGAATAGAGGATCTGGCCAGTGACAGATTCAGGACGGCGGTGATCGATGAGGGTGCTGCGCATGTCGAACTGAGGCGCCGTGGTGGTTATAACCTGGTGCTGAAGAACAATGTCGATGAGGGGCTTAATGCCCTGCTGGCCGCAAATGTTGACGCGTTTATTTTTCCCGAACCGGTGCTGCTGTATAAACTACGATCCATGGGTTTGGAAGGCTTTGTCGATGTTGTTGAAGAGCCTTTGTTTGTTCTGAAAAGGGGTTATCTCTTTCGCCCCGGCGACGATTACCTGGAGAGCTTTAGTAGGTTGTTGGTGGAGCTGGCTCAATCACCCACCTATTCGGACCTGCTGAAAAAATGGTACGGCGAACCGCTTCCTTACTGGACCGTTAAAAGAGTGGTTCTTTTCATGCTCATATTTGCCGGGGTGCTCTCTGTTCTCCTTGTGGTGTGGAAAAACTACTCCGTAGGTCGTGTCAACAAAAGGCTCCGGCGCAGCGAGAAACGCCTGGCCGCCAAAAACCGCGAGCTGGAACAACTGGTTTATGTTGCTTCCCACGATCTGCGTTCTCCGTTGGTCAATGTCGACGGTTTCAGCCGTGAGCTGGAATACTTGCTAAAGGATATCGGTGCTCTGCTCGACAAGGATGAGGTAGATCATAAAGCGCTTGCAAAGCTGTTGCGAAACGAGTTCCCTGAGATGCAGAAATCCCTTGAGCGTATCCGCGGCAGCGCCCGGCAAATGGATGTTCTGATCAAGGGGTTGCTCAAGTTGTCACGTTCGGGGTGCGTGAAGCTGCAGCTAGAGGTGATCGATATGAACGATCTGATGCAGGAGCTTGCTGCATCTTTTGCCTATCGCATTAAAGAGGCCGGCATGGAGTTGAGCATGGGCGAGCTACCGCCCTGCCTGGGTGACGCTTCCCATGTCGCCCAGGTGTTTGCCAATCTTATCGATAATGCCATCAAGTATCGCGACAGAAACCGCCCGGGAACAATAACAATCAGCGGCACAGTGGAAAAAGATCAAGCTTTTTATCGAGTGGAAGATAACGGTATCGGTATCGCGGAAAATCACCAGGCCAACATTTTTGAATTGTTTCATCGCCTGAATCCCGCTGACGAAGGCGGGGAGGGCCTTGGGTTGACGATGGTCAAACAGGTTCTAGGCCGTCTCGACGGCGATATCAAGGTGCAATCACAGCCGGGCATCGGCAGCGTATTTATTGTCGTTCTGCCTGCCACCGGAGTTAAAAAATATCGGCCATGACAACATCATACAGTGGAGACGATAGCATGAACCAGGAAGTCATTATTCTGATTGCTGAGGACGACGAGGGTCATGCCCTGCTGATCCGTAAAAACCTGTCCAGGGCAGGCATCACCAACCGGGTTGTTCACTTCAAGGATGGCCAGGAGGTGGTGAATTTTCTTTTCTGTCGCGGCGACGGGCCTCACCGTCGGAGCGGAGATGCCTATGTGTTGCTGCTCGATATCCGCATGCCGAAACTTGACGGTACCGAGGTGCTGGAGCAGGTCAAGGCTGATCCGGAACTGCGCAAGATCCCCGTGGTTATGATTACCACGACCGACGATCCGCGCGAAATTGAACGCTGCCATCAGTTGGGGTGCAGCAATTACATCACCAAGCCGGTGGAGTACGAGGGGTTTGTCAACGCCATCCGCCAGCTCGGGCTTTTTCTGGCGGTGGTACAAGTGCCACGGATTAACGGGATTCATTGACAACAACGCGAGGGGTTATAGATTCTGATCCATTCACGCGGCCACCGGTATGTTCCGGTGGCTGTCCCGCACCGCAATTTCAACTTAAGTTGATTTTTGAACTTTTGTTGATGTCTGTGAAAAATCATTAATATACAAAGGCTTAGCCGGATAGGCCGCTGCGCATTTCAACTTTTGTTGAAACTCGGCACAACATCCCATTTCTCTCCTTTCTAGAAATCCTGAAATTTCAGTGAGTTGAGCGTCGTTGATTGGTTGGCACTAATATTGCTCTTGCTGTGTCTGTATCTTTCATCAAAGATGATGAAGAAGGCAGACTATGAAGAAAAATATCCTGACTTATGAACCCTGTATGAGCAATGTCCCATATCTTGCTTTTACGCTTAATGTGGGACAGTTCGGTTGGACTCATGCACGCACGGCGGAGGAAGCCCTGAACTGGCTTGAGGCGATAACGCTCAAGGTGATTTCTTTTGACATGGTGCTGGTCAGTTCCCTGTCCGGAGAGGAGCTTGAGATCAAATTTCTTGACCGGTTGACGGGCCTTAAGGTTCCGGTGGTGTTTTTGCAGCGGGACGAACATGCTGATCAATCCCCGGCTGGTGTCGGGCAGGCATCGTGTCATCCGGACAACCTGCTGGATTGGCTTAACAGTTACTGGGGTGACGGGGAAACAGAAGCAGAATCTGGAGCAAAAAACGTCAGCACACACTGCGACACGCGACAGACAAGAGGTACCGGATGACAAAAGATAATACCGCTTTGACCTGTCTTGAACATGACAAGGGGTCCGATCATGCTCTGGCCCATGTCTGCGCGGCATTAACGGATGTGGTCAGATGCTCGGAAGATGATTTTATTGCGCTGGGAATGAACCTGCAGCAGGTTCAGATGAAGTCATCGGCGTCCCGTAAGAAAATTGCCGGAGCCATGGTCCTGTTTCAGGGTGAGGGGGACGCGGATGTCCTGCAGCAGATCACTGATTACGTGCAACATAGTCAGGGGCAGACAGCGGCCGCTCAGCAGACGGCCATTGATCTATGCGAACGGCTTGCGGGGATGGTGACCCTGATCGACGTTATCAGCCGCAAAAGCGAAGCTCTGGAACGGACCGGCCTGTTTTTGCGGGTGATCGGTATCAATACCGGGATCGAATGCTCACGCTACAGCCAACTGGAGGCCATCTTCAAGGTTGTCGCCAAGGAAACCATCGACCTGTCCGAACAGGTTCGCAGCGTCACCGGATTGCTCCTTGATAGAGCAGCCAAGGCACGGCAGGAGCAGACCCGGACCCTGACTCAGGCGCGCTTAAGTATCAGTGATCTGGAACAGCTTGCTACCGGAACCCGGAGTGTAACCGAGACAGCGCTGGAAAAAGTCGGTCAGTTGATTGATTACTCGGTAGCCATGGTCAACAAGGCCGAACAGACGGCGGCCACGGTGACAGCAGAAATAAACCAGGTGGTCATGGGGATACAGTTTCATGACAACTTGCGTCAACGCATCGAACACATTACCGAGGCCCTGCTGGAAACTGCCGAGCCAAGGGCTGATAGCGATCAGAACAGTCTGTGCCAAATCTATCTGTCGATGGATCTGCAGAAGAGTCAGCTTGACAACCTCATCGTCGAGCTCGAAGAACTTTATACCACCCAGTCACGAGCCCTCGGAAATATCATTGATGAAGTCGCTACGCTTGAAGCCCGACTGCAGGAGATTGCCGCCGAGCAATCTCAAGAGCAGCGTGCTGATAATCCCCTTGTCGCACTGCAGCAGGGGGTCAGCGCGCTGCAGGGACTCAACAGCGACAGTGCCAGGCTTGGCAGCAGTATTCGCGCCAGCGCGGCTCAGGCCGAGCAGATTGCCGATGATATGCAGGAGGCGATTCAGGAAACCTTTTCCCTCACTATTCATATCAAGATGAATGCGCTGAATGCCATCATCAAGGCGGCAAAATCCGGCCATTACGGCATGGCGTTACAGGTGCTGGCTCAGAGTATGGTGGATGTTTCCAACGATACCCGGGAACTGGCAGATGCGTTTGAAGCGCTGATTACTGAATTGCAGCGTCTGGCTCAAGGTGACGACGATTCTCAGATGGAAGCAACAGCGGCGACGCCGGGGTTTGACAGCGAGCAGATGCAGCAGGTGTTTACCGATTTCAATGCGCAACTGCTCCAGGTCAGAAGTGATTGTGGCGACCTGGCGCAAGGGCTTTCGCGGGAACTGCAGAAGTTGCGCTTTATTCAGGATCTGAGGGAGGCGCTGCAGCAGGCGACCGACCTGCTCATGGTGCAGATTGAATCTTTGCCGGAGCTGGATCAGGATCTGCTGGCAGAACAGCGTAAAGATTTCGGCCGGGATATCCGCGCGCGCTATACCATGGAAAAAGAACGCAGTATCCATAATCGGGTCAAGCAGGGGACAGCCATTGTTGCCGCAAATGTTGCCACGGATGTGCCTGAAGCAGAGATCGACCTGTGGGGTGACGCGCCGGAAGCAACAGCACAGGACGCCTTTGCAGGCACAGGAGATAGCGGGGCCGATAGCATCGAGCTGTGGGAGGCAGAAGAGCCGACAGCCGCGGATAATGTGGATTTGTGGGACGAGGACCCGAACCCGGCTGATGCTGCTGATGTCTCCACAAGTGATTCTGTGGAGCTTTGGGACGCTGATCCGGATGCTGCGAAAAGTGAACAGTCGAATCATGAAGAAGATGACAAAGAGAGCCAACAAAACGCGAAAACAAACAAGAATGACGAGGATTTTGGCGACAACGTCGAGTTGTTTTAGAACCATACGCAGTAAAGGAGGTGTTTATGGCAACAATCCTGACAGTAGATGATTCAAAAAGTATTCGCCAGATGGTGACATTTACCCTGCAGCAGGCCGGACATGATGTGATCGAGGCGGAGGATGGCCAGGATGCACTCAACAAGCTGACAGGTGATGTCAAGCTGGTGCTGACCGATTTAAACATGCCCAATCTCAACGGTATTGAGCTGATCAAGGCGATTCGCGCCAATGCCGCCTACAAGTTCCTGCCGGTGATCATGCTCACCACCGAGAGTCAGGACGATATCAAACAGCAGGGGCGTGCCGCCGGAGCGACCGGTTGGATCGTCAAGCCTTTCAACCCCGATCAGCTTCTTGGTGTGGTCGGCAAGGTGCTTAAATAATTTCGCTGCCTGATCGCATTGTTGTTGGTGGCACGGGCAGAAGGGGAAGATCCATGCTTGAAATACACAAGGAGACAGCTAGCGATGGTGCTCTGGTGCTGCGTTTGACCGGTGCAGCCACGGTCGAGCAGGCAGAACCTCTGCGTCAGGCACTGCTGGATGCCGTGCAGCAGGGGGAGCAAGAGCACAAACCGCTACGGCTCGACTGCGCACAGGTGATCGAGATCGACAGCTTTATTCTGCAGATGCTCTGTTCTGCTCACCGAACTGCCGTGGCGCGCCAGGTGGTAATGGTCTGGGACGGCCGGCCGTCGTCGCCGGTCATGGGGATGATCCGCGAGGCCGGTTTTCTCCGTCACGCCGGTTGCTCCCGGTGCCCGGATGATCAGCGCTGCATGTGGTGCGAGAAGTGAGCGAACCCTCTATTGCTAAAGGACGTGAAGACCATGCTTGATCAGCAGAGAGAAATGTTCAGAGAGGAAGCCGCCGAGCTGTTGACGGAACTGGAAGAATCACTGCTCGAACTGGAGGAGGCTCCGGATGATCAGGAACTGGTAGCAAAAGTGTTCCGGGCCATGCATACCATCAAGGGGTCCGGGGCCATGTTCGGTTTCGATGAGGTCGCTGCCTTTACCCACGAGGTTGAAACAGTCTATGACCTGGTGCGCGGCGGGACCATGCAGGTCACTCAGGATCTGATCAACCTGTCCCTGGCCGCGCGGGATCATATTCGTGGCCTGCTCGACCCGGCTGCTGAAGAGGGCGTTGACAGGGTTGCCGGTAACGCTCTGGTCGAGCAGTTCAAGGCATTGGTGCCGCAGGCTGACCCCCCTGCAGCACAGAAGACCCGGGAAGTCGAAGAAAACCAATCGGGTGGCGACGGCGAAAGCTGGACCTACCGTATTCGCATGAAGCTGGCAGAAAATATTGTTTTCAGTGGCACCCGGCCCGATAGCCTGATCCGTGAATTGTCCGACCTTGGTGCCTGTCGAATCGTCGCCCAGACTGATATGGTTCCGTTGCTTGAAGATTATGCTCCCGAGAGTCTTTATGTTTACTGGGATGTGGTCTTGACCACCGACCGCGGCGTGAACGCCATCAGAGATGTTTTTATTTTTGTTGAAGACGACGTTGAACTCAAGATCGACATCATTGATGGCGGTGACAGTGGTGACGGTGACGTCAATTACAAGCGCATTGGCGAGATTCTTCTCGATCGCGGTGATATTACCAGCGAAGAACTCGACAGAATCCTCGGCGAGAGCAAGCCGATTGGTCAGAAGCTGATCGACTCGAAAAATGTCGATCCCGGTAAAATCGAAGTGGCCCTCTATGAGCAGGAGATGGTGCGGGCGTCCCGGGCCCAGCGCCAGAGTCAGGAAGCCGCGGCAACGGTGCGCGTGCCGGCCGACCGCCTCGATCGTCTGGTGGATCTGGTCGGTGAGATGGTCACCATCCAGTCACGCATGTCGCAGACCGCCATCGGTCGTGACGATGCCGATCTGATCTCCATTGCCGAAGAGGTTGAACGTCTGACCGATGAGTTGCGCGATAACACCTTAAGTCTGCGGATGCTCCCCATCGGCACCACCTTCAGCAAATTCAAGCGTCTGGTGCGCGATCTGTCCCAGGAGTTAGGCAAGGAGATCGAGCTGGTCACCGCCGGCGCCGAGACCGAGTTGGACAAGACCGTGATCGAAAAGCTCAACGATCCACTGGTGCACCTGATCCGCAACAGTATCGATCACGGTATCGAGGCCCCGCAAATTCGCGTCACCGCCGGCAAAAAGCGCCACGGCACCATTCGTCTGGCAGCAATTCACTCCGGCGACAGCGTCATTATCGAAATCAATGATGACGGTGCCGGCCTCAACCAGGAGCGGATTCGTGCCAAGGCCATCGAAAAGGGAATTATCAGCGACCAGGATCAGTTAGGTCCGCAAGACCTGTATCAGCTCATTTTTGCTTCCGGTTTCTCCACCGCCGGCAAGGTGACCGGCGTATCCGGACGTGGTGTCGGTATGGATGTCGTCCGGCGTGCCATCGAGGCCCTGCGCGGCACCATCAATATCGACAGCAATCCCGGTGTCGGCACCACAATCCGGGTGCAGATCCCCCTGACCCTGGCGATTATCGAGAGTCTGCTGGTGGGCATCGGCAAGGAGCGTTATGTCCTGCCCCTGGCCCTGGTGGAAGAATGTATCGAACTGACCCGCAATCATGTGCATGAGGCCCACGGCCGCAACCTGGTGCGGGTTCGTGATCAGTTGATTCCTTACCTGCCCTTACGTCGTTCCTTTGCAATCGGCGGCGATCAACCCGCCATCGAACAGGTGGTCATCACCTGCTTCGAAGGTCAGCGCGTTGGCCTGGTAGTCGATCGGGTCATCGGCGAGCACCAGACCGTCATCAAGCCCCTGGGGCGTATCTATCGTGACGCCCAGGGAATTTCCGGAGCGACGATCCTTGGTGATGGTGGTGTCGCCCTGATTCTCGATGTGCCGCAGTTGCTGGCCGGGGCCGAAGATCACGAAGATAGCAATCATTCATCATAAAAAACTGCCACGCAAAGCAAGAAACAACAGCAGACAATCAACAACAGATATCGAAAGGAGGTATCAATGTGAGTGAGGACAGCTTCAACGAAACCAATCAGTACCTGACCTTCAAGCTGGATCAGGAA
>SLDV01000074.1 GCA_007125165.1 Geobacteraceae bacterium
CAATGGGGAAGAAACCACAGGTCGCACCGTATTCCGGTGCCATATTGCCGATAGTGGCACGATCGGCCAGAGGTAACTGTGACAACCCGGCACCGAAAAACTCCACGAACTTGCCGACAACTCCGTGCTGACGCAGTATCTGGGTCACGGTCAGTACCAGGTCAGTAGCCGTGACCCCCTCCGACAGGCTGCCGGTCAGACGGAACCCTATCACATCGGGGATGAGCATAGAGATCGGCTGACCCAGCATCGCCGCTTCAGCCTCGATACCGCCAACCCCCCAGCCGAGCACACCGAGACCGTTGATCATGGTGGTATGGCTGTCGGTTCCGACCAGTGTATCCGGGTAGGCCCAGCGCTGCCCGTCGATCTCTTCACTCCATACCCCCTGAGCCAGATACTCGAGATTGACCTGATGGCAGATGCCGGTTCCCGGCGGCACCACACGGAAATTATTAAAAGCCTTCTGCCCCCAGCGCAAAAACGCATAGCGCTCACGATTGCGTTCCATCTCCCGTTCAACATTAGCCTTGTACGCATCGGGGTTGCCGTAATGATCAACCATCACGGAATGATCGATGACCAGGTCAACCGGAATCTGTGGATTGATAGCGGCCGGATCACCGCCATTTTGCGCCACCGCGTCACGCATGGCAGCCAGATCGACGATTGCCGGAACGCCAGTGAAGTCCTGCATCAGTACCCGTGCCGGGCTGAAAGCGATCTCACCGACCGGTGTCGTGTCTTTACCCCAGTTGGCGACAGCTTCAATATCCGCGCGATTAACCAGTTGGCCATCTTCTTTACGTAGCAGATTTTCCAGCAAAATCCTGATCGTAAATGGCAGACGTTCAATATTTCCCAGTCCCGCTGCTGCTTCAAGGCTGTGATAAAGATAATCCACACCATTAACACTGAGTTTTTTTTCACTAGCAAATGAATTGCCGGGCATCGGCCTCCTCCTTATCTTGATGAGATTGAAATTCAAGTCTACCCTGTGCTTCGGCAGATTGCCAACACCTACGATGATTTTTACACCAGAGAATCTGAAACCAGCCGTAGCATTCGAATGACATC
Organism: Geobacteraceae bacterium; assembly: GCA_007125165.1. Lineage (GTDB taxonomy): Bacteria > Desulfobacterota > Desulfuromonadia > Desulfuromonadales > Geopsychrobacteraceae > Pelovirga. The sequence continues at coordinate 1,078 of SLDV01000074.1, forward strand.
AACGCTCATTAAACTTGACAACAAGGCAAGTATTGCGTGTAGAATAACATTGTTTTTCATCGTTTCTTGTGCTAGAAGCAAACTGTAAAAATCGGTTACCCTCGACAAAAGTATAAGGAGTAAAGCATGGCAGAAGGTACTGTAAAGTGGTTCAACGATTCTAAAGGCTTTGGTTTTATCGAGCAGGACAACGGTCCTGATGTTTTCGTCCATTTTTCTGCTATCCAGTCCGAGGGGTTCAAATCCCTGGCTGAGGGAGATCGAGTCAGCTTTGACGTAATCCAGGGAGAAAAAGGCCCACAATCTGCAAACGTCGTAAAAATATAAATTACCGCAAACCACAGTCCTACCGTGGTTATGGACGTCTCTGAGGGTACACCGAAAAGCCCCGCAACTCGTTGCGGGGCTTTTCTTTATTGTGGCCGTTTTTTTTTATTGTCCATTGTTTAAGCTGATTATTACCAATCTTCCCTAGATACAACTAGATTCCCTCTTCGTGAGGGAAGGGGTCCAGAGCAAGAAGGGGGCCCTGACGCCACATTCTCCCCAGAAGAAGGGCTCAGGCACAAGAGATGAGTGCCAGTCAGGGTGTTTAATGTGCCCGCTCTACCCCTTTACGGGGGCATAAAGCGACTATTGCGCAACGACTGCAGTGGGGAACAGGGGCTTTGCAACAGGCTCGGCCATGCCAGATCAAGGTATGAGCACACCGGGTCCACACCGCCGACGGCAACAAACGACATAGATCTTTCTCGATCTGATCGGGGTTCTCCGAGCTGGTCCAGCCAAAGCGCCGCGCCAGACGCTTAACATGAGTATCGACAACCATACCCGGAATACCAAAGGCGTTACCCAGAACAACATTGGCTGTTTTGCGCCCGACACCGTCCAAAGCGATAAGTTCTTCCAGAGTCTGCGGCACTTCTCCTTCGTGCCGCTGTATCAGTTGTTCGGCGCAGCGAATCAGATTCTTTGCCTTGTTGCGAAAAAACCCGGTAGAGTGGATCAAAACCTCAACCTCTGCCTGTTGCGCTGCCGCCAGACTGGTCGGATCAGGAAAAGCCCTGAACAGATCAACGGTGACCTGATTGACCCGCACGTCGGTACACTGGGCCGAAAGAATGGTAGCAACCAACAACTCCCAGGGGTTATTGTAGTTCAGTGCGCAATGCGCCTCCGGGTAGATCTGTTCAAGCATGTTGAGTAATTGTAACGCTTTTCCACATTGCTTCATGGCATGTATTTTTCATAAAAACAACTTATCCACATTTGATCAACTTATCCACAGACAGGCTTGGGCTGTTTAGATCCTAAGGTGACAGGGTCTTTGACTTTAAGTGTTTTTCGCGTTTCGCGAGTCTCTACACACACAACCAGCGGCAACTGATTTGATGCGCTTCTCGCTGCTTTAGAGCGAACAATCTTGCCCTCCAGGGCGCAAATCGGACCTTGAAAATAGATCCGCCCCCGCCCCCACAGGGGGAAAACAGCAGGGTAATTCGCCCGCCATGCCGGTTGTTGTGCACGGACAATCTGTGGATTAAGAGCAACTTGTCCACAGCCCCACAAGGGCAGGCCAAAGTCACCGGCGATAATAGTTGCACAGGGAAAGCTGTTGCTGCCTAGAATCTCTTCGCTTAACAATTTTACAACCTGGCTGAATCGTCGTCCCGGATGCCAACTCAACGTCAGATTAAGCAGGTGTACCCGCTCTGACGCCTGATCGAAATCAGCACGGACACAAATATCACCATGCCCAAGGGGTATGGTTTGCAGATTATGGAGGGGATGTCGTGAAAGAAAAGCGCAACTGCCCTCGGCGTCGGGTCCGTATGCAGACAGACCTACCTGTTCAGATAGACGCTTTAAAGAAGCTTCACTCGCAGATGAACCTACCCGCTGTAGCAGAACAAGATCGGGATTTTCAGCACCGATAACCTGGGCACACAGCTCAGCGCATCGCGTCTCGGAACTGTTGCGAGAAGCGTTGAGATTGTAGCTCATGACCCGGAATATCGACATCTCTCAGCCTTTCTCTGGGTCGTCGATCACCATTACCAATCAACAGAGCTACAATGTATCAATTCTGCGAATACTTTCAATGATTATCTGACGTTCGGGGTAATCTTGAAATAAATTGTTCCTGTTGTAAGTCTTCTGGTTACCGATTTTTTCCACAACGTCCATTCCCGCAACCACTTGTCCGAAAACTGCATAACCGAAAACACCGGGGGATTTTCCACGATGATTGAGAAAGTCATTGTCGCTAAGGTTAATAAAAAACTGACTGGTGGCACTGTCGATCTGATTGGTTCGCGCCATCGCCAGGCTGCCTGCCTTATTGGTCAGTCCATTGTCAGCTTCATTGCGAATCGGTGGGCTTGTTGTTTTTCTGCGATCATGTTGATCAAAGCCGCCCCCCTGGATCATGAACCCCCGAATGACACGGTGAAAAATGGTTCCATCATAGAATTCACTGTCGACATATTGAAGAAAGTTCTCAACAGTCGCCGGCGCTTTTTCCGGATAGAGTTCAACCTGTATTGTTCCATGACTGGTTTTTATTTCAACCTGGCTTGCGGCAAACAAAGGACCCGCCCACAACAGGGACAAGAGAAGAACCGCTATCAGAATTTTCATATCTGCTCCTTTGATCATGCTACTGACGACTCATATTTTTTCAGCTTTGAGGTCGCGCAACATCAAATCAGTTACCGCCTGGCGCGGGTCTTTGTTCTGGTAAAGAATCTGATAGGTCTGCTCAATGATGGGCACATCCACCTCCATCTTTTCAGCAAGCTGATAGGCCGACAGGGTGGTTTTGACGCCTTCGGCGATCATGTTCATTCCTTCCAGAATCTCCTCCAGAGAGCGGCCTCTACCGAGCTCTATACCAACACTGCGGTTTCGAGACAGATCGCCGGTGCAGGTGAGTACCAGATCGCCCATGCCGGCCAGACCGGCAAAGGTCTCCTGCGAAGCACCGAGCTTCAGGCCCATTCGGGTCATCTCCGCCAGCCCCCTGGTAATCAGCGCGGCTCTGGTATTATGGCCAAAGCCAAGGCCATCAGCAACTCCGGCAGCGAGAGCAATCACATTCTTCATTGCTCCTCCCAGTTCTACCCCGATAATATCCTGATGGGTATAAACCCGAAACACCGGCGTGCTGAAAAGCTGTTGTACCGCTTCAGCAATAGCGGACCGATACCCGGCAGCAACGACAGCTGTCGGCATGTGCTGACTGACTTCTCGAGCGAAGGAAGGGCCGGAAAGGAACACTACGCGCTGTCGCAACGCTAGCGGCAATTCCTGATCAAAAACCTGGGAAAGAAGTAGCAGGCTGTCGTTTTCTATCCCCTTTGAAGCGGACACAATAATGGCATCTTCCGCCAGGTCTTTTATTGACTGCCGCAGAACCTGCCGGGTCACTTGCGATGGGGTCACATAAACAACAAAGCCGGCACCGCTGACGGCCCGGCCAAGGTCATTGGTTATCTGCAGATTTGCTGACAGAGAAATGCCGGGAAGATAAAGGTCATTGATGCCGGTTGCCTGCATTCGCGCAGCCAGGTCACTTTCGAAACACCACAGACTGACGGGCAGATCCTTTTCCGCCAGCAGGTTGGCCAGAGTTGTGCCCCAACTGCCGGCACCAACAACTGCTACTCTGCTATTCATTCTGTTACCTCGTTTCTGGTTTCAATCCGTCGTGTCAAGTGATCGATTTTCTGATCCAGCAACAGCGGTCGCGGATAATTCTCTAGCTTGAGGTATTCTTCCAGAGCTAAGTCGAGCTCTCCTTTTTCTTCAAGCAGATTGGCCAGATTGAATCTTGCTCGACTTGCGTAGCTGCTGTCCGGAAATTCATCCGCCAGTCGCTGCCAGTCCTGTTGTGCCTCATCGAGACGGTTTTCGAGCACCAGAATAGTTGCTTTGCGGTGCAGCGCTTCGGCTGTCAGCGGACTGTGCGGATATTCCGACAGCAGATTCTCCAGTTCAATTCGTGCCTGTGGATAATTCTCCAGGCGGAAGTAACTGTCAGCAATCTCATACAGATAGTTATCCTGTTCCCCCTGTTGAGAATTGATGAGGCGCTGATAATAACCAATCGACTGCATGTCATCGCGCAGGTCAAATTTAACAATGCGCGCAGCAGCTTCCCGGGCCAAGCGTATTTTATCAGTGTCGGAATAATCGCGTTCCAGTTGCAGGTATTTGAGCAGGGCCTGTTGCGGATCCTGCAGATCAAACTGCCACAGGCGCGCCATACGATACAGAGCCTCCGCGGCTTCAACCTCTCCGGGAGATTCTGAAAGAACCAGGCGATAAGTTTCAAGGGCATCGTGTGCCCGGCCTAAACTCTCCTGCCTGACACCCTTCTTCATCAACCGCTGCACTTCAGAAGACTGGTACTCAAGCCACAGAGGATACAACAGAACGACCGACAAGGATAAAACAAGCAAGAGCAGACCGATGAATATTTTATTCTTCGTCTTGATCGATTTCCGGGGCTTCAGTTCCTGTTTCAAGTCCTGTTTCAATTGCTTCTTTAATTTCTCCAGACTCATCCACTGAATCCTTTTCTGCCAACTTAGCGACAGAAACAATATGTTCATCCGCCTCAAGAACCATCATTCTGACGCCCTGGGTATTTCGTCCGATAGAACGGATATCACGAACCTGTGTACGCAGCATCTTGCCGCGGTTGGTGATGAACATCAGGTCTGAATCTTCATCAACCATCCTGATCGCCACGACACGGCCATTGCGTGCGCTGGTTTTAATGGTAATGATCCCTTTGCCGCCACGACTCTGAACACGATATTCGCCGATATCGGTCCGCTTACCGTAACCGTTCTCCGTGATGGTGACCAGGGCCATCGCGGTACGATCCGTCACCGATTGCAGCCCGATGACTTTATCTCCCGAATCCAGGGTAATGCCCCGCACACCGCGAGCTGACCGCCCCATGGAGCGGATATTGCTCTCGGGAAAGCGGATCGATTTACCGTTACTGCTGGCAAGAAGCAGGTGTCTGTTGCCATCCGTCAGTCGTGCTTCGATCAGACTGTCACCCTCATCAATAGTCAGGGCAATAATGCCGCCGCTACGCGGGTTGGAATAGGCCATCAGGTCGGTTTTCTTAATGATCCCCCGCTCTGTCGCGGTAACAATGTACCGCCCTTCCTCAAATTGTTTCACCGGCAGAATCGTCATCACTCTTTCACCGGCAGCTAACTCGAGAAGGTTGACAATAGCTTTGCCGCGCGACGCCATACCCCCCTGTGGTATTTCATGTACCTTGAGCCAGTAAACCTTGCCGAGGCTGGTAAAAATCATAATATAAGAGTGGGTTGAGGCGATAAAGAGGCTCTCAACAAAGTCTTCATCCTTGGTTCGTATACCGCTGCGCCCCTTACCGCCGCGGCGCTGGGCCCGGTAGAGGGAAACGGCGTTACGCTTGATGTATCCGCTGTGGGTAACGGTTACGACCATATCCTCTTCGACGATCATGTCTTCGAGGGTCAAATCTGCGGTGCGGTCAATAATTTCCGTCCGCCTCGGATTGGCAAACTTTTCTTTGATCTCAAACAGCTCTTGTTTTATCAGATTGAAAATTTCTACTTCACTGGCCAGTATCTCTTTGAGTCGTGCAATCTGCGTCAGCACCTGTGCCAGTTCTTCGAGAATTTTTTCTCTTTCAAGGCCGGTCAGGCGGTGCAGGCGCATATCCAGAATAGCCTGTGCCTGAATCTCGCTAAAAGCAAAGCGATCCATCAGTTTGGTTTTTGCTTCGGGGGAACTTGCGCTGGCTTTAATCAGTTGGATAACCTCGTCGAGGTTATCCAGTGCAAGTTTCAATCCCTGCAGAATGTGGGCCCTGGCTTCGGCTTTTTTCAGTTCAAATACGCACCTGCGCGTGACAATCTCACGACGATGCTCAATAAAATTATCGAGAACTTCTCGCAACGAAAGGACTTTGGGCTGACCTTTGACAATGGCCAGCATGATAATGCCGAAAGAGGTCTGCATGGCTGTCATTTTGTAAAGCTGATTAAGAACAACACCGGCTACCATGTCCTTTTTCAGTTCGATAACAATCCTTGTTCCATCACGATCTGACTCATCACGCAGATCTGATATCCCCTCTATTTTCTTGTTTTTAACCAGTTCGGCAATCTTTTCAATCAGGCGCGACTTGTTGACCTGATAGGGTATTTCCGTAACCACGATGGCCTCGCGGGAACTGCGACGGTCAACCTCTACCAGAGCCCGCGACCGGATCTGTACAATTCCACGCCCGGTTCTGTATGCTTCGCGAATCCCCTCTCTGCCATTGAGAAAGCCGGCTGTCGGAAAGTCAGGGCCGGGAACTATCTCTATCAGCTCTTCAATACTTAAGCCGGGATCATCAATAATTGCGATCAGGGCATCGATAACCTCTCCCAGGTTATGAGGCGGAATTTTTGTCGCCATACCGACGGCAATCCCCTCTGATCCGTTGACCAGTAGATTGGGAAATTTACACGGCAGCACCAACGGCTCCACGAGGGATTCATCATAGTTGGGCCCAAAATCAACCGTCTCCTTGTCGATATCAGCCAGCAGCTCCTGGGCCATCCGGTCCATACGTATTTCCGTATAACGCATCGCCGCCGCAGAATCGCCATCAACCGAGCCAAAGTTTCCCTGACCATCTATTAGGGGATGGCGCATGGAAAAGCTCTGGGCCATCCTGACAATACTGTCATAAACAGCACTGTCGCCGTGAGGGTGATACTTACCAATAACATCACCGACAACCCGTGCCGATTTTTTGTAAGGCTTGTTGTAATCATTGCCCAGATCATGCATGGCGAACAAAATGCGTCGATGAACCGGCTTCAGACCGTCTCGCACGTCCGGAAGAGCACGACCGATGATGACACTCATGGCATAGTCCATATAGGACTTACGCATCTCATCAACAATATTAACTACGACTTTGTTTTGTTCCGAAATCATCTATTCCTCCGAACTTCCCGCTGGAAGTTTTTGTTTTTTCAGCTTTATCGTTAAACGTCCAAGTTTACAACGTTCAGGGCGTTCATTTCGATGAATTCTCGGCGCGGTTCAACCTGATCACCCATCAGAACCGTAAAAATTTCATCGGCCCTGACAGCATCCTCAATTGTTACCTGGAGCAGAACTCTTTTCTCAGCGTTCATCGTTGTTTCCCACAACTGGTCCGGGTTCATTTCTCCTAGACCTTTATAGCGCTGTATATACTGCCCCCTTTTTGCCCTGTTAAGGATTGTATCAAGAAGATCCTGACGACTATTCACTTCCTGCTCTTCTTTTCCGTCGGCTAAAATGACTATGGGATGATTTAAACAAATTTCCTCGACCTGCCGGTATGACTGGGTAAGCAATTTATACTCGTGTGTTGACAGTATTTCCACCGTTTGACGATCAATACGGGCGTGCAGATTACCCATTCGCACCAGGATACGATCAGGGTCAGGCAACAGATCAAAACGTGCTCCCGGTTCAATTTCTTGTAACAGCTCAACCAAAGGCTCCAAACTGGCCTTATCGGCAAATCCATTACGAATTTTACCGCGTAAGAAAATAGTAAGAATCTGTGCAGGAATTCCACGATTGACGATTTTTTCAAAATGTCCATTGAAGTCGATAATGTTACGCAACATCGGGATAATCTGCTTGCCGCGAACATTTTTCTGGCCACCATCTATCTCCAGCGTCAATCCTTCTGTTCCGGTTTCCAGTAGATAGTCCAACAGAGAATCGTCGTCTTTCAGATACAGTTCTTTCTTGCCACGTTTGACCTTGTAGAGAGGTGGCTGGGCTATGTAGAGGTGCCCCCGTTCAACAATTTCCGGCATCTGACGGAAAAAGAATGTCAGTAGCAATGTACGTATGTGTGAACCATCAACATCGGCATCCGTCATAATAATGACTCGATGATATCGCAGTTTGCTGAGATCGAAATCGTCCTTACCGATGCCTGTTCCCATAGCGGTAATTAGAGTTTTGATTTCACTGGATGTCAGCAACTTGTCAAATCGTGCTTTCTCGACGTTAAGAATTTTACCCTTCAGGGGCAAGATAGCCTGATAACGTCGATCTCGTCCCTGTTTGGCACTACCACCGGCAGAATCGCCCTCGACGAGATAAATTTCACACAGGGCAGGATCTTTTTCCTGACAGTCGGCAAGCTTTCCAGGTAGAGATAGTCCCTCCAAAGCTCCTTTACGACGTGTGAGATCGCGGGCTTTACGAGCAGCTTCTCTAGCACGTGCGGCTTCAATCCCTTTTTCCAGTATCTTTTTCGCAACCTGTGGATTTTCTTCCAAAAAGGTTGCCAATTGTTCGTTCATCAAGGCTTCAACGTGCCCTTTTATTTCAGAATTACCCAACTTGGTTTTAGTCTGGCCTTCAAATTGTGGATCGGGAATTTTGACAGAAATTACGGCAGCAATGCCCTCACGCAGGTCATCACCGGAAATTGCAATTTTAACGTTTTTCAACAAGTTATTTGCTGTAGCGTATGTGTTCATGGTGCGCGTCAAAGCTGCCTTAAAGCCACTTAAATGGGTACCGCCTTCGTGAGTGTTGATGTTATTTGCAAAAGAAAATAATTTTTCATCAAAACCGTCATTATACTGAATGGCAATCTCTATCTCTGCGTTATCCTTGTTTCCATGAAAGTAAATAGGGGCAGGGTGCAATGCACTCTTGGCGCGATTCAAATATTCAACAAATGAGCGTATTCCTCCCTCATACATAAAATCATGCGATTTTTCAGAGCGTTCATCTATTATCTTTATACGTACACCGGCATTTAAAAATGCCATTTCCCGCAATCGCTGTGCAAGTGTTTCAAAACTAAAATTAACTGTTTCAAAGATTTCGGTGTCCGGCCAGAAAGTAATTTTAGTGCCCCTCTTAATGGTGTCACCATATTCTGACAACGGAGCTTCCGGTACACCTTTTTTGTAACTTTGCCGATATATTTTTCCTCCGCGGCGAATTTCCAGGTCAAGCCTGTGTGACAGGGCATTAACTACGGAAACACCTACACCGTGAAGGCCACCAGAAACCTTGTAAGCACCTTCTCCTTTATCATCAAATTTTCCACCTGCATGCAGAACTGTCATAACAACTTCTGCAGCAGATTTTTTGTGCTTTTCAATAATATCTACCGGAATTCCTCGACCGTTATCTTCTACAGTAACGGAGTTATCATCATGGATATTAACTAAAACCTCGTCACAGTACCCAGCTAATGATTCATCTATAGAATTATCTATAACTTCGTAAACAAGATGATGCAGGCCTTGTACAGATGTTGAACCGATATACATTGCAGGCCTTTTTCTTACCGCATCAAGACCTTCCAGTACTTGTATACTTTCTGCACCATATTTATTTTCATCAATCATATAAACCTCTTAAATTAACTGATCATACCTTCTTTAACGTGAAAGACACTTGTATTTTCTGATAAGTTTTTTGGCACGAAGCTGGACGTAAGAAAAGACTGATTACAGTTGAAAAGTATTTTTTTCAAAATTATATTTTCCCTGCTCTCATCCAATTCACTTGTTAGATCATCCACTAAAAAAATAGGGTAATCATTTTTAATAGATTTATAATCTAATAATTGTGAGTATTTATAAAATAGTATAAATGTTTTTTTTTGACCTTCTGATCCGTGATGACTTATATTTTTTCCATTTAAAGTAAAAATTATATCTTCTGTGTGTGGGCCTATAGAAGTATAACCATTTTTTTTATCTACATTTTCAACATTTTTAAAATGTGAAAACATCTCTTTTTTCATTTCCGACAAATTATAAGTGTTATATGATATTTTATAGAGCTCATTATCATAAATATTCAATGATTTAAATAAATCATTTATTCTAGTTATATAATTTAGTCTGAATTTGATAATATGGTAAGACAATTCGACAAGCTTTTCTTTCCACACATAATCATCTTTGTTTTTTTTAAGACATATATTTCTATTTCTTAAACATTTTAAGTAATTGTTATATAAATCAAAATAATTAGGGTTATATAAATAAATAGATTTATCGATAAGATTTCTTCTATAAGAAGGAAATTTCAAAAGTAAACTTATTTCACTAGGGTAATAAAGTATAATATTTAGTATTTCAGATATTTTTTTTACTTTCTCTAAATTATTATTTAAGTATATTTTTTTAAATTTTCC
>SLDV01000108.1 GCA_007125165.1 Geobacteraceae bacterium
ACGGTGCCGACAGCGACGCCGGTTTTGGCCACGGCGCTGAAAAAAGTCAGTTGATACATGGCGGTGAAAAACGCTGCCAGCAGCAGAGGACGGATCTGCCAGTCGCGCAGGGAGCCGAGTTCGTTGCGCCAAAGGGCGAGCAGAAGCAAGGCGATACCACCGATCAGCAGGCGCAGGGCACCGATGGCGGCACTGTCGTATCCCGCCGGGGCAAAGGCCTGGGCCGTGCCGGTGGTGCCCCAGAGTACCGCGGCGCCCAGAACCAGCCAGGGACCGGCTGTCGGGGAGTAGAGTGAGACTGTGTTTTTGCTCAAATCAGCCATGATATTCCTTGCGGATTTTTCTGCCGACCGGGCGCTGCAGAAGTATAACGGCAGCCAGTCGGCCAATAATGTAAGCAACGGCGGCAGCCGTGGCTCCGGTCAGGGGCAAGTATAGCAGTGCAACAAACATCAGCAAAAAGATAACTGACGCTTCCACAGCAGTGGCGATGGATACCGGTCGGGTCAGGCGGGTGACAATCAGGATCGATCGCTGGAAACAGATCAGGACCGTCAGTGCCGGGAACAGGGCCATGATCTGCAGCGGGGGGACAGCAAAGGCCGCCAGAACCGGGGTCAGGCCGGAAACACCTTCAAACCAGATCCGGTTTAACGGTGTCATGGCGATCAGCGTCAGACCGCCGCCGGTAGCAATGGCGAGCATGACGGCAAAATTGCGTACTTTGGGATAGTTGTCACGGTTTTCGCCGAGCAGGGCGATGGCGATTTCCTGGTAAGAGAGTCCGACAGCGCGAAAAACAAAGGTCAGCCCGTAGATCACCGGCATCACCGCCAGGGATTCTACCGGGTTGGGAGCGCGGCTTAAGAAAAAGGTGACCATGGGGTGAACGGACAAACCGATCAGGGGTGTCAGGGCAAGGGGGAGATAGTGATCCCAGATGTCACGGTAGCTGGGGATGTTCGCTTCCGGTTGCGGATCTTTTGCCAGCAATGCGGTGACGGCTTTGTGGGCCAGCACCCTGGTCATCAGGGTTTCAGCGACGACGCCGCTCGACAGGGCCAGGGCACCGATGATGGCTCCGCTGATCGATGTGGTCAGGTAGCAGAAGACGGCGGTAGCGCCCATGAAGCTGATGCGGAAGATGGTTGCCAGGGCGACCAGTCGGGTATTGTGGTCGGCAATCAGTACTCCCTGGTAGAAGCGCCGCAAACCGATGGCTCCGGGCCAGGGGAGCAGAACAAAAAGGGCAGCACGGGTCAGATCAGCCACTTCTGTCGGCAGGCCGATGATGGAACGTACCACCAGATCATAGACGGGGGGAAACAGAAACAGGGCCAGAGCCAGGGTTACCGCCAAACTCAGGGCGATGGAGAAATGACGCAGGCGGCGGTAGCTGATGCGATCTTTACACAGAGCGGTGGCTGAACTAAGCAGCATAATCACCGGCGCTTCAGCGATCAGGGCAAAGGCAAAGGCAACGCCGTAGGCGGCCAGATTAACAGCTTCGGCCCCCATGCGGGCGATAATGGCGGCAATAAACGGGCCTTCGACGGCCATCATCAGCCAGGTGGCGGCCAGGGGCAGCCAGAAGCGGAAGATCTGGGGATAGGTTGCGGGTTGCGGCGAGGTAGTCATAGTTTGATGCGTTACCTAAAAAAGTACCGAAATTGACAGATGACATTAAGCCCGGCAGTGGACATGTTCACTTGCGGGAAAAACTCGGCTTGCGCCTCAAACATTCCCCGCGGCGTTCACATGCCCACTGCCGGACTTTTATCCGCCAACCGCGGCGCTTAGTCCGTAGTGTGAAAAGCAGTCAATGGCCCGCTCCAGATCCTTCTGCCCAGGCGGCTGTAGTGCATCCTCCTGATAGCTTGAACCCAGTTTGCGGTATTTGTGGACGGCTATAGCATGGTAGGGCAGTAAGGCAACAGTCTTTTTTTTGCCGGGTAAATCAGCGATCGTTTCGGCAAAGGCCTGAAGGTCTTCGTCGCTGGTATTGATCCCCTTGATCAGGGGGATGCGGATCTGGATCTGCGCTCCGGTAGTGGCGAGTGCGCGCAGGTTGGAGAGGATCAGGCGGTTGTCAACGCCGGTGAATTGTTGGTGACGTTCGTTGTCAATCAGTTTGAGGTCGAACAGAAACAGGTCGGTGCGCTCTGCAGCAGTGAGCAGGTTTTCTTCAGGAACATGACCGGCAGTATCGAGGGCGCGATGGATTCTCCGTTCGCCGCAGCGATCCAGCAGTTTAAACAGATATTCTGGGAACAGCAGGGGCTCGCCGCCGGATACCGTCACTCCTCCATCGGACTGGTCGAACAGGTGCTGCTCCCGTTCAATGATCGTCATCAGCTCATCAATCGACTTCGCCTCGCCGGAGATTTCCATGGCTTTAGTCGGGCAGATGCGCGCACAGGTGCCACAGAGGGCGCAGCGATTGTTGTCGGTGCGAACCCCTTTTGCTGTCATCTCGAGAGCGGCGTGCGGACAGATATTGACACACTCACCACAGCCGATGCAGCGTTCCGGGGTGTAGAGTTTCTGTGCCGGCGCAGAAATGCTCTCCGGGTTATGGCACCACTGACAGCGCAAGGAACAGCCTTTGAAATAAATCGCCAGCCGGATGCCGGGGCCGTCATTGATAGCGTAGCGTTTAATGTCAAATATGAGGGGAATATTCATGTAGAACCTTGGAATTCAGAATACAGAATATAGAATATAGAATATAGAATGCGAAAACCAAAAACCTTCTCCTGTATTCTATCTCCTGAATTCCGCCTTAAAGAATTTAAAAAAGCCTTCTTCTGTATTCTGAATTCTGTATTCTGCTTTATCTATATTCTGCTTTAAAAACTCTCATTCTCCGTGCGCTCAATCACTTCTTGCTGCAAATCGGCGTTCATGTCGTTGAAGTAATCGCTGTAGCCGGCCATGCGTACCAGCAGGTCTTTGTAGTCTTCCGGATG
>SLDV01000059.1 GCA_007125165.1 Geobacteraceae bacterium
ACCCACTCACGGTCGATGGGGAAGGTGGTGCCGGCCAGCGCTCCAGCTCCCAGGGGCAGGACATTAAAACGTTTGCGCAGATCCTGCAAGCGGCTGGTATCACGGGCGATCATTTCGCGATAGGCGAGCATGTGATGGCTGTAAAGGATGGGCTGGGCGGTCTGCAGGTGGGTGTAGCCGGGCATGATAACATCCAGGTTATTCTGCGCCTGCCGCACTAATGATTGCTCGAGCTTGCCCAGATAGTCCAGAATCGTGTCGATTTCATCGCGCAGGTAGAGGCGGATATCGACCGCCACCTGATCGTTGCGGCTGCGGCCGGTATGCAGCTTGCCTCCGACCGGACCGATGCGCTCAATCAGCCGTGCCTCGATGTTCATGTGAATGTCTTCGAGGGCCACGGAGAATTCGACGTTGCCTGCCTCGATATCCGCAAGGATCGTGTCGAGCCCGACGATGATCTGTTGCGCTTCATCAGCGGTGATGATCCCCTGGCGCCCAAGCATCTCGGCATGGGCTTTTGAGCCCTGGATATCGTAGCGGTACAAGCGCTGATCGAATTCGATGGAGGCGGTGAATTCTTCGACAAACTTGTCGGTCGGTTGGGTGAAACGACCACCCCATAGTTTGCTGCTCATTGTTGCTCCGAAAATTGATTTTTAACCACAGAGGCACTGAGGCACTGAGAAAACCTTAAAAGCTGGTTTTTGGTTTATGACCTTAACCCTAAGATTTGCCTTTGACCTTCTCTGTGTCTCAGTGCCTCTGTGGTTACACGCTTTTGTTATTTTTTAGCTGCCCGCTGAATTGCCGCAATCCGCAAACGCAACGCATTCAGCTTGATGAATCCTTCGGCATCGGCCTGGTTGTAGACCTCGTCCGCCTCAAAGGTGGCGAAGTCAACGTTGAACAGGCTGTCGCTGGCCGAGTCACGACCGACGACGCGGCAATGGCCTTTGTAGAGCTTGATGCGCGCCTTGCCATTGACGGTCTGCTGGGTGTTGTCGATCAGGGCCTGCAGGGCCAGGCGCTCCGGTGCAAACCAGTAACCGTTGTAGATCATTGCGGCGTAGCGCGGCACCAGGGAGTCACGCAGGTGCATAACCTCACGGTCCATGGTGATCGATTCTACGGCCCGGTGGGCTTCTTCGAGGATGGTACCGCCGGGGGTTTCATAAACACCGCGGCTCTTCATGCCGACGTAGCGGTTTTCCATCAGATCAACACGACCGATGCCATGCTTGCCGCCCAGTTCATTGAGCTTGGCCATCAGGTTGGCCGGTGACAGGCGCTCACCGTTGACCGCTACGGCGTCACCCTTTTCAAATTCGATCTCAACAAATTCCGGCTGATCGGGAGCATCTTCCGGACGTACGGTAAGCACGTACATTTCTTCCGGTGCTTCAGCCCAGGGGTTTTCCAGCACATCGCCTTCAAAGGAGATATGGAGCAGGTTGCGATCCGAGCTCCAGGGGAATTTCTTGCTGGTAGGCACGGGAATGCCATGTTTTTTGGCGTAATCTTCCAGAGCAGTACGGCTTTTCATGTCCCACTCGCGCCAGGGTGCGATGACTTTGATGGCTGGATCGAAATGATAATAGGCTATTTCAAAACGTACCTGGTCATTGCCCTTGCCGGTGGCACCGTGAGATACGGCGTCCGCCCCTTCTTTGGCGGCAATCTCCATCTGCGCCTTGGAGATCAGGGGGCGGGCAATGGATGTGCCGAGGAAGTAACGCCCCTCGTAGATAGCGTTGGCACGGAACATGGGGAAAACAAAGTCGCGTGCGAACTCTTCTTTCAAATCGACGATATGACAGGAAGCCGCACCGGTTTTTCTGGCCTTTTCCGGGACATGATCAAGTTCTTCCCCCTGGCCAAGATCGGCGCAATAGGCAACGACTTCGCAGCCGTATTCCTCTACCAGCCATTTGAGAATAATGGAGGTGTCAAGCCCACCAGAATAGGCCAGAACTGCCTTTTTTACCTGTCCTTTTTTACTCATGATAGTTGCTCCTGTGCGATTATGGATGGAAGGTTCCACCGCTAAAGTTTGATAACATAGGTGTCCGACATGCGGTCATGGAGACCGCGTCTCTGCTCGTCAAAGGCTACCATCAGGTAGCCGATGCCGAAAATGATACCTGAAAGGAATTTGGCCGGTACTTCGCGGAAAGCGGCACGTCCGTAACCGATGGGGGATCCGTCCTGGCGTACCACCTTAATTCGTAATGCCATTTTACCAGGCGTCTGACCGCAATAGCCGGTGAAAAAGATATAGTAGGCAAAGCTGATCAGATAGCTGAAAAAATGCACGATGAAAGCGGTTTCGGTAGCCCCACCATTGCTGCCAACAACGGTCACAGTGCCGGTCAGCGCCAGGATGCCGCCGAGAATCAATTGCAATCCGAAGACAATCGCGGCGTCAACCAAGGCGGCAACGGCACGCATCCAGAAACCGGCCTTGGGGATCGCATGCATTGGATTGGCGTAGACGCCGGGCATTGACGGGAGCTCGTGTTCAGCCGGTTGCTGCCATTGCGATGGTGGCGGTAGTGGTTGCTGCTCATGGGGTTGTTTCTCTGTCCGTGGATGTGTCTCGGACTCTTCTTGCTGAACTGGTTCAGCCTGCTTTTGCTGGTCTTCAGGTTGCGGCAAGTCGAAGGCCTTGGCACACAGAGGACATTTGACCCGGACGGTTCCGGTTGGAATCTGTTGCGGGTCGATATTGCGGCTGTATTCGCAGTGGGGGCATGTCAGTTTCATCGGTTTACTCCGCCATCAGGGTGGCCATGATGGCTTTCTGGACATGAAGGCGATTTTCTGCTTCGTCGAAAATAATCGATTGTGGCCCCTCCATCACTTCGTTGGTGATTTCCTCGTCGCGGTGGGCCGGCAGGCAGTGCATGACCAGAGCGTCTTTGGCGGCTAATGCCAGCAGCTCCTTGTTGATCTGGAACCCGGTAAAATCTTTGGCGCGGATCAGCTGCTCCTCTTCCTGTCCCATGCTGGCCCAGACATCGGTGTTGAGTATGTCGGCACCGGCGGCGGCTGTACGTGGATCGTCAGTCAGGAGGATTCGCGCACCGGCCTGTCGCGCCCTGTCAACGACACCGGTATCAGGTTCATACCCTTCGGGAGTCGCAACGCGTAATTCGAAGCCGAACACTGAAGCCGCATTGATCCAACTGTTGGCCATGTTGTTGCCGTCACCGATCCAGCAATAGCATAAATCGCGATAGTTGGGACGGTGTTCGCTGACGGTAAAGAGATCGGCCATCAACTGGCAGGGGTGATTCAGGTCGGTCAGACCGTTGATGATGGGTACGCTGCTGTGGGCGGCAAACTCCTCGACAATGGAATGGGCGAAGGTGCGGATCATCATGCCGTCGCAGTAACGGGCCATGACTTTGGCGCTGTCGCGGATCGGCTCGCCGCGTCCCATCTGGGTGTTGCCGGAATGGAGGAACAGGGCATGGCCACCAAGTTGAAACATACCGACTTCGAAAGAGACTCGCGTCCGGGTTGAGCTTTTTTCGAAGATCATGGCCAGGGTTTTCCCTTTCAGCAAGTGGTGTGGAACGCCTTGCTGCTGTTTCTTCTTCAAATCACGGGTCAGGCTAAAGATGGCCTCGAGATCTTCGAGAGACCAGTCGGAGAGGGAAAGAAAATCTTTTTTCATACTGTTGTTGCTCCTGCAAATACTTGTTACATTTGTTGCCGGTAAGAGATCAGTTAAGCACCTTAGAAGGGAGATCATGCTCCCATCTGCCGATTGTTTACTGCTCCGCAAATATTTTATCCAGAATCTCGATTGTCTGGTTGATCTCGTCACGGCTGACAATCAGTGGCGGTACAAAGCGCAGCACATTGCCGGCAGTGCAGTTGATCAGCAGTCCCAGCTCCAGTGCTCGGTTGACAATGGGGGCGCCTTCAGAACCCAATTCCATTCCGATCATCAGGCCGCGGCCACGAATCGTCCGGATGAGCGGATGACGTTTTTTCAGTTGTTCCAGTTGCGTGACGAAAAAGGACCCGGTATCGATACAGTGTTGCAGTACCTCCGGCTTGTTCAGCTCGGTGAAGGCAGCCACAGCGGCAGCGGTCGCCAGCGGGTTGCCCCCGAAGGTGGAGCCGTGACTGCCGGGACCAAGAGCATCTGCATAGGGGGCACGGGCAACCATGGCACCAATGGGAACACCACCGCCAAGTGCCTTGGCGAGGGTCATAATGTCCGGTTCCATTGCTTCCTGTTGATAAGCGAAAAGGGTGCCGGTTCGACCGAGGCCGGTTTGAATTTCATCAAGAATCAGCAACAATTGATGTTCAGTACAAAACTCGCGAACCGCCTTGAGATAACCCGGCGGCGGTATGTGGATGCCGCCCTCTCCCTGAATCGGTTCAAGGATGATGGCGCAGGTTGCCGGGCTGATCGCCTGTTGCAGTGCTTCGATGTCACCGTAGGCAACATGTTTGAAGCCTGGTAACAGCGGCGCAAAACCAGCCTGGATTTTTTCCTGTCCGGTGGCGCTGACTGTTGCCAGGGTGCGCCCGTGGAACGATGCCTTGGTGGAGATGATTTCATAGCGCTGCGGCGTAAAGGTTTCAGTACTCCATTTGCGCGCCAGCTTGATGGCGGCCTCATTGGCTTCAGCTCCGGAATTACAGAAAAAAACACGGTCACCAAAAGAGTTTTCGCATAACAGTCGCGACAGCTCAATCTGGGCCGGTATGTGATAGAAGTTGGAACAGTGAATCAATGTGCCGGCCTGGTCACGTACAGCGGCAACCACAGACGGATGACAGTGCCCCAGGTTGTTGACCGCGACGCCAGCCAGAAAATCGAGGTAACGCTTGCCGTCACTGTCGATAAGCCAGCACCCCTCACCACGTGCGGCGACCAGTGGATAGCGTCCGTAGGTTCCGGCGACCGTAGTTAATCCCTGTTCAATCCATTGTTGGGTGCTGGTCATTATGTGAACCTCGCGACGGCGGTACCGATGCCTTTGTCGGTAAAAATTTCTAGAAGGCAGGCATGTTCCATGCGCCCGTCAATAATGTGGGTTTTGGCAACCCCCTCTTCAATTGCATCAACGCAGCAGTTGACCTTGGGAATCATGCCGCCGGAAATGGTGCCGTTATTGATCAGGTCAGGAACGCGCTGGATATCAATGGTGGAAATCAGGCGACCGTCCTTGTCTTTAACCCCTTCGACATCGGTGAGCAGAATCAGTTTCTCCGCTTTCAGGGCACCGGCGATCTTGCCTGCCACCAGATCAGCATTGATATTGTAGGTTTCACCCTTCAGCCCGCCGCCAATAGGGGCAATAACCGGGATGAAGTTATTATGTTCCAGCGCTTCGATGATGGCTGGATTGACCTGTTCGACTTCGCCAACCATACCGATATCGATGATCTCAGGGGTCAGAGAGTCCGGGTTGACCGCGGTCATTTCCAGTTTGCGGGCGCGGATCAAACCACCGTCCTTGCCGGTGATGCCGACCGCTTTGCCACCGTGGCGATTGATATTGGAGACGATCTCCTTGTTGACTTTCCCGCCAAGGACCATTTCAACAACGTCCATCGTGGCACTGTCGGTTACCCGCATCCCCTGGACAAAGTGGCTCTCGATTTTCATCGCCTCAAGGACTTTGCCGATCTGCGGCCCGCCACCGTGGATAACGACCGGATTCAGACCGATATATTTCATCAGGATAATGTCACGTGCGAACCCCTCCTTCAGGCGCTCATCGACCATGGCGTGACCACCGTACTTGATGACGATGGTGGTGCCATAAAAACGCCGGATCCAGGGCAGCGCCTCCATCAGGACGTTGGCTTTGGCAATCAGTTCTTCCATAACTGTTTCCTTTATAAAATGTAACGCGACAAATCCTGATCTTCACTGATCTTGGCCAGCCGTTCACGCACCTGCTCGAATCCGATCATGACCTTTTCTCCAGAGCGGTCCGGGGCATTGAAGGAAAGATCTTCAAGGAGTTTTTCCATGATCGTGTGCAATCGCCGGGCGCCGATATTTTCAGTACGTTCGTTGACTGTTTCGGCAATTCGAGCCATTTCACGGATGGCCTCGTCATTGAATTGCAGATCGATGGATTCGGTTTTCATCAGCTCATGATACTGCCGGATCAGGGCATTTTTGGGCTCGGTCAGGATCCGGTAGAAGTCGTCTTCGCCAAGGCTGTCCAGTTCAACCCGAATCGGGAAGCGTCCCTGCAATTCCGGGATCAGGTCAGAGGGTTTCGCCATGTGAAAAGCTCCGGCGGCAATAAACAGAATGTGATCAGTCTTGACCGCGCCGTGCTTGGTGCTGATGGTGCTGCCTTCGACAATGGGCAGAATGTCACGCTGGACCCCCTCGCGTGACACTTCCGGGCCATGAGCCCCTTCACGGCTGGCAATTTTGTCTATCTCGTCAATGAAGATAATGCCGCTCTGTTCGGCACGTTCTTTTGCCAGGGTTGTGACATTTTCCATATCGACAAGTTTTTCCGCCTCGGTCTCAATGAGTATTTCCCGGGCTTCGCTGACCTTGACGCGTTTACGCTTGGAGCTTTTCGGAAACAGGTTGCCGAACATTTCCTTGATATTCAGTCCCAGCTCCTCGTTCCCCTGAGGGGTAAATACTCCCATGGCGGGCATACTGCTGACTTCGATATCGAGTTCGACAAAGCGCTCATCCAGTTCCCCCATGCGCAGCAGTTTGCGCAAGCGGTCACGGGTACCCTGACGTTGCTCCTCCTTATCAGGAGATCGATCGGCTTCACCCGGCAGCAGCAGATCCAGCAATCGTTCCTCGGCGTTGGCCTCGGCCTTGATCTTCATTTTGGCCGTTTCTTCTTCTTTTACTATGTTGATCGACAGTTCAAGCAGGTCGCGGACCATGCTTTCTACATCGCGACCGACATAGCCGACTTCGGTAAATTTGCTGGCTTCTACCTTGATAAACGGGGCCTGTGCCAGTTTGGCCAGACGCCGGGCAATTTCGGTTTTGCCGACACCCGTCGGACCGATCATGATGATGTTTTTCGGAGCGATCTCGTCGCGCAGTTCGGCGGGAACCTGCTGGCGTCGCCAGCGATTGCGCAATGCCACGGCGACGGCGCGTTTAGCGTCCTTTTGCCCGATGATATAGCGATCCAGTTCAGAAACAATTTCGCGGGGGGTAAAGTTGTTCAAGAAAGCACCTCAACAGCAATTTTATCGTTGGTGTAAATACAGATGTCCGCAGCAATTTTAAGAGCTTCTTCAGTAATGTTCGCGGCATCGAGATCCGAGTGTCTGATCATGCCTCTGGCTGCGGCGAGGGCAAAGCTGCCACCTGAACCGATGGCGGCAACGCCATCGTCCGGTTCGATAACATCCCCGGCACCGGAGATAATCAGGGTGACATCCTTGTCGGCAACAATCAGCAGAGCTTCGAGGCGGCGCAGAATACGGTCGGTGCGCCAGTCTTTGGCCAGAGCCACCGCCGCACGGGGCAGGTTGCCGCGAAACTCCTGAAGCTTGGCTTCGAACTTTTCAAACAGAGTAAAGGCATCAGCGGTGCTGCCGGCAAATCCGGCCAGCACCTGATCCTCATAAAGCCGTCTGATTTTTCGGGCCCCATGCTTCACGACTGTATTACCAAGGCTGACCTGTCCGTCGCCCCCGAGGGCAACCTGGTGTCTGTGGCGGACGGAACAGATGGTTGTACCTTTAAACATGAATCGCTCCATAAAACAGTTAAAATGTCAGTAGAATGTAAGCCAGTGCGCTGTCAAGCAAAGCTTGCACCATAACATAGATACGCCCCAATTAAAAAGGGCAATGTCGCCTGTACACAGGGCTTTAATAGGGATTTTAGCAGGCTTCTGAAATACGATTATCTGGTTATCTATTTGACTTCAGTACAGCAGAAAACAGGATCCAGATTATTGGCAGGTCGCATCGGTCGCGATCTTCTAACCGTTATAGATGGAGCGAAGTGGATAACCAAATACGGATGCTTTCACAAAAAGTATCAATTTAGATGGATAAGCAAAAAGCGCCAAATGCAAGGCGCGTCATTGTTGAACAATGAGGAGTACTTACGTACGTCGAAGCAGTGAAACAATGGCAGTAGCGCAGCAGTTGGTGAGTTTTTGCGACGCCATCAATACGATTATTGCCGCTGTTACAGTAAGATTAGAATTGTTTTCTTTTGTCATGTTTCCGCCAGAGGGAACTCAATGGTCGCCGTTGTGCCAGCACCGAGTTGACTGTCGATCAGCAATTGTCCGCCCATAGCGCGGATAAAATCGCGGGCATAGTAGAGTCCCAGGCCAAAGCCGCGGATCTGTCCGGTATTTTCCGGGTCAAATTGATAAAATTTATTGAAAATTTTGGGCATCTCAGTGCCAGGAATACCGATACCGTTATCTTCGATAGACAGCTTGACGCGGTCTGTCTCTTGACGACCGGTGATCTTGACAGCCCCTTGTTGAGGGGTAAATTTGATTGCATTGTCGAGTAGGGCGCGAACGGCGAAATGAATCCTTTGCGGATGTAAAGGCAAGGGGCGGTCGGTCAGTGGGACCGACATGTTGACAGATATCTGCACCGACTTGGCCTGAGCCGTGGTCCGAAGTTCTTCAATCACCAGTGATGTGACCTGGCCAAGATCGGTCAGTTCCAGGGTCATGTCACTTTCCTGCAGAGTTGCGTCACTGAAGTAGAGCAGGTCCTGAATCAGTTTTTCCAGGTGGGTGGTTTCTTCCTGAACCATGGTGAGAATCTGGAGAAAATTTTCATCCGTCGGGCTTTCAACCCCTTCAGCCAGATTCTGGATAAACAGAGAAATAGCTGTGGTCGGGGTCTTGAGCTTGTGGGAAATAAGCCCCAGAAACTCATTTTTCAGACGGTCAATGTGGCGCAAGTCTGCCAATTCGCGCTGCAGGGCGTGACGCTCAAGAACTTTTTCCACCGTTGTGCTGAGTTGTAACACCCCGATCGGCTTGGTGATAAAGTCGTCTGCACCGGCCTTAAGGGCTTTAAGAATCAGTTCCTTGTCAGAGTAGCCGGTCATGAGAATTACCGGCAGGTTCGGTTGCTCCTGGCGAATGATCCGTAAAAATTCAAGACCATCGATGTTGGGCATATTGACATCGGTTAAAACGATGTCGACATCCTCGTGATTGAGGAATTTCAACGCATCAAAGCCATCCGCTGCCTGTAGAACTTTGTAGGAGTCGAAAACGTTGGCACAAAGCTCGCGAATCAGGGGTTCGTCATCAACGACCAGCAGTTTTTTTACGGTCCGTGCTGTTCCATTTGCAGGCATGTTTACGGGGTCTCCAGGAGTTGATCGAGAATTTTTGGTGCCGCTGCCAGTAATTCTTCGATCTTGTCGGTCTGAGGGCCGCCGGCTTGAGCCAGTTCGGGCCGCCCGCCACCGCGTCCACCAATGATTTCCGCGAGGGGTTTGATCAAGTCACCGGCTTTAACCCGCATCGTCAGGTCTTTGGTGACGGCAACAAGCAGGGCTGCCTTGCCATCGGTTTCGGTCACGAGCACCAGAACGCCGGAGCCGAGCTTGTCGCGCAAGGAGTCGGAAAACTCGCGCATATCTTTGCCGGCAAGGCCGGGCACTTTAATCGCCAGCAGGGAAATATCCCTGACTTGTTGGGTCTGATCGATCAATTCACCGCTACGCTCAGCATTCATTTTTGCCTGGACCTGCTCAAGCTCACGCTCGAGGGCTTTCTGCTGTTCGAGAATTTTCTCAATCCGTTGTTCGAGTTTTTGTGGATCGCTCTTGACCAGATCGGCCAGGCGTTGCAAAGCTCGTTGGTGTTGCTGGCTGAAGGCCAGAGCCGATTCTCCTGTTGTCGCTTCAATACGACGAACCCCGGCAGCAATACCGGTTTCACTGAGAATCCGGAACAGTCCGATGTCACCTGCTGCGGTGGCGTGAGTACCACCACAGAGTTCCATACTGTAGTCGCCGACGTTGATGACCCGTACCTGATCGCCGTATTTTTCTCCAAACAGGGCCGTGGCACCAGAGGCCTGGGCTGCTTCAGCCGACATTTCGCGGCTTTGTACCGCCGCGTTGACACGGATCTGACGGTTCACCTCTTCTTCGATCTGTACCAGCTCGGTCGTGGAAAGGGGGGAGAAATGGGTGAAGTCGAAACGCAGGCGTTCCGGTGTCACCAGTGAGCCGGCCTGCTTGACGTGCTCGCCAAGGATGCGTTGCAGCGCCGCCTGAAGCAGGTGGGTGGCGGTATGATTGATGACGGTGCGCTGGCGTCGGTCGCCGTCGACCCGCAGGGTAACAGGGGTGCCGGTCTGGATGGAGCCGCTGATAACTTCACACAGGTGTACATGGAGGTTTTCAAGGGGCTTTTTGGTGTCGATAATACGCAGACGGGCCGTATCGGAGATGATCTCGCCGGTATCTCCCACCTGGCCACCGGACTCTCCGTAGCAGGGGGTGGTCGAGGTAATAACTTCTACGGTTTCGCCACTGGTGACTTCTTCGACCGGTTCACCAGTGCGAATCAGGGCAAGCACCTCACCCTGGCCTTCCAGATTGGAGTAGCCACTGAAGACAGATTGTATCCCCTGATCCGCCAGGCGTTTGTAGATTGCCAGGACCGCTTCCTCACCCGAGCCTTTCCAGTGTTCCCGCGCTTTGCGGCGTTGAGCCTCCATACAGACTTCGAATCCTTCTTCATCGAGGCTGTAGCCGTCTTTTGCGACGATGTCAGCGGTCAGATCGACAGGGAATCCATAGGTATCGTAGAGCTTGAATACTGTTTCGCCGGGGATTACTTTGCTGCAGCTGTTTGCCAGCCGGGCGATTTCTTCCTGCAAAATCCGTAAGCCGTTACCCAGGGTCTGAATGAAGCGTTCTTCTTCGTTGAGGACGACGCGGGCAACGAAATCCTGGCGGCCCGCTTCTTCCGGATAGGCATTGTCCATAGACTTGAGGACAAAGACGCTGGTTTTGTGGAGTACCGGATCTTCCACGCCGAGCATTTTCGCATGGCGCATGGCACGGCGCATAATCCGCCGCAGTACATAGCCTCGCCCCTCGTTGGAAGGAAGGACACCATCGGCAATCAGGTAGGCTGCTGCACGACTGTGATCGGCAATAACCCGCATGGAAACATCACTGTCTGTATCAGCGCCGTAG
>SLDV01000107.1 GCA_007125165.1 Geobacteraceae bacterium
CCCAAATCCACCGCCTGAAACCAGGACACAATATCTAAGTCGCAACAAGAGCTCAATGATGTGTCCCGGCTAGAATGACGAATCGGCCACCAACGGTCCGACTAACACAACAGAGGTCAGGGGTGTCCCCGGCGGTCCGCTCCGCCCCTGATAGCGAATAAACACCCCGTCATCTTTACCGAGCCAGTAGTTGGCGCTCCAAAAAGGAGCGCGCCAGCCGGTAGGTTGAATCTTCAGTTGAATGGCGGGAACAGTGTGGTTGTCGATTTCGATAGTCGTCGTTTTTTCATTGCTGACCTGGAGACGATGAACGTCAAGGGTGTCGGGTCTGATGGTCCAGAAATGGACTGACTCCTGTTGCGGATCGACAAATTGTCGCAACGATACGGACAGGGCCTGATACCAGGGAGCCGGGTCGATTGACACTTTTTTATTGATGTCATCACCTTCAAAAACCCCGTTCATCACGAGGGTGTCCCCGGTTCTGATAACCGTCAGAGCCGTTTGGGTATTGGGACTGTTAATACTCCAGCTCAGAGTTGACAGATCGGGGTTGAACACTGTTGTCGTTGTTTCCTGCTGCTGTCGCGTGTGCAGTTGCAACTCGGCACCTTTGCTCAAACGCCAGTCAAAATACTCTGTCTGCGCCCCGGTACGTTGCTGGTAGCGATACCTTTCGACTTCGCCGGCAGGCGTTTGCCCGGCAGACAAAATCAAGATGACAACCAACAGCCCTGCGAAACGATAGATGAAATACATAGTTTCCTCGCTAATGACAATCCTTTGTTGTTGATTACACTTTTTTGTCAGAATTGCATGAGGCGGTCAATCCATTCGTCTGTTTGACCTTGAGAAGACGTCAGTCATCTGATATACAATGTATATACAATTGTCACAGTCATGCGGACACTCTATCGCGATGTATTACTTTGAATTCAAAGAATCTTTTGCCTTCCCTGATCTGGAGCAGCGAAACGGACTGCGGATCGTCAAGGAAGAATCGAAAGCGCGGCGGCTTCGTATTCTGGATACTGTCGATTGGTCGATCTGGCGATCAGGTCAGGTGTTGCTGCAGGACGACGGTGGCCGCATGGAGCTTTATGATCGCCATGATCATCTCAGGGTGAGCGTTGCCTGCAAAAGTCGCCACGCTATTATCAAGAAAGTGCCCGAACCTCTGGCCCGTGAATTGAAGTCCTTGATTTCGGTGCGGGCTCTGGTCTCCCACTTTGACTGTCAATGGCAGGTGCAATCCCTCGTTTGTTGCAATCAGGACGATAAAATCGTTAGCCGCGCTGAAATATTTACGCTGGGCCCAGCCGCTTCATTTCCGTCTTTTATGAGGCTGTATCCATTGCGTGGCTACGAAAGGGAGACAGAGCAGATCGTTAAGGCGTTGAGTCCGATTGCCGCGCCTGGGTCGACCGCCATTACCACCAGGTTTCTTCTTGAGTGCAGTGGCCTGGTGGCGCGGCCTCCGGTAACCAAGCCGGCTTTTCATCTCAGGGCCGATCAAGCAACAGAAGAAGCGGTGCTGAACATGCTGGCCGAGCTGGTGCGCTTGGCACGATCTCAGGAAGAGGGTCTGATTGCTGATATTGACAGCGAATTTACCCATCAGTACCGGGTCAATTTGCGTAAAGCACGCTCCCTTTTGAGTCTGTTTAGAAAAGCCCTTACCCCGTGGCGTTATCAGAATCTGCGCCTGCAGTTGAAAAGCATGGCAAAGACCACCAACCGCTTACGTGACCTCGATGTTTTTCTCCTTGATCAGCAGGACTATTACGCCATGCTGCCCGACCAGTTTCAGCGGGGCTTGAATGCTCTGTTTACAAGGCTGCGCCGACAGCGCCGACAGGTTTGGAAAAGGGTCATTTCGGTACTCCAGGGGCAGGACTACCTTGATCGGGTTGCCGTCCTGGAACAGCAT
Source organism: Geobacteraceae bacterium (assembly GCA_007125165.1). GTDB lineage: Bacteria > Desulfobacterota > Desulfuromonadia > Desulfuromonadales > Geopsychrobacteraceae > Pelovirga. The sequence continues at coordinate 1,931 of SLDV01000107.1, forward strand.
CTGCAGCAACCGCCCGATGTTGCCGGCAGCTATTCACAAACGCCCATCGGCCGGCGGGTCAGCCGTAAAATTCTTTCACAATACCGACGAATACAACGGGACGGTGCCCGCATCAACGCAACCACGCCTGATGCACGGGTTCACGATCTGCGTATTGAGACGAAAAAGTTGCGCTACCTTCTCGAACTGTTTGCCGAACTTTTTCCCCGCGACGAAGTCAGAGAGCTGATCAAAGCACTGAAAAAATTGCAGGATAATCTTGGACGTTTCAATGACTACTCCGCCCAGAGTTTATTTCTGACGGAGTTAAACCGTACTGCCACCACCACAGCCTCACAGCGGGACGCCATCAACGCCCTGCTTGCTGTCCTGTTCAGCAAGCAGAAAGAAGAACGTGAACAGGTCGTTGCTCTGGTTGCGGATTTTTCCGCCGACAAGATTGCCGAACAATTTCGGGCACTCTTTGCCCCATCCGCCACAAGGAATAAGAGACAATGAAGGTTCTGGCCTGCTACAGCTTCAAAGGCGGGGTGGGGAAAACCGCTGCCGGCAACAAATGGAAAAAGCGTACTTTCACACAGGCAGATACCCTGTTGGCGCACGTCCGCGAAAGTGATTATTCCAATCTGGATCTGATTCCGGCCCAGCGCTCCTTGCGCCACCTGGATACCTTGCTCAAACAGACTGACGTCAAAGGTCGTCAGCTTATCTGGGACTATGGGTGGAAATCGAACACTACCTGAAGGATTGTTGACCATGCACAAGGTAGAGATAGAGCGCAAATTTCTGGCTTCTGAGCTGCCGGCAGGCTTTCTGGATCAATACCAGGGTGAGGAAATTGAGCAGGGCTACCTGATTCTTGAAGACGAGACGGAATTACGGATCCGCAAGCGCAGCGGACGTTGTACCATGACTCTGAAACAGGGCAGCGGTCTGGAAAGGCGGGAGCAGGAACAGGACATCGATGGCACACTATTTTCCATGCTCTGGCCCCTGACCGCAGGAAGGCGCATTGAGAAGACC
>SLDV01000150.1 GCA_007125165.1 Geobacteraceae bacterium
TGCCAGAACCGGCGGTTCGCGCACCGCCGAGCGCCTTCCTTTTTGATAGGCGTCAAAAAGGAAGCAAAAAACGCCCCACTGGCGTGGAGCAACTTGAGATAGACGGTTATAGCGCGTGTATTTGGTTGGTTGCTGCGTAGCGGAAAGAGTCTGCAAATCCATGTTTCAACCTGGTCGCCCTGCGCGCAAGCGCTGAGGGGCCGATGACGGATGGCCGTTGCGATGATTTGACCGGTGGTGGAAAACAAACATACTAAGAAAACCTCCTAACTAAAACCGGGGACACTAAAACCGGGGACACAATACCGATTATTTCATAATCGGTATTGTGTCCCCGGTTTTAGGTATTGTGTCCCCGGTTTTATCTGCCCAAAATTTCACCACCCTGCCTCAAGAATCAGCAGAACATCCATTACTTCTTGCCATCAACCCAAGAAATTCTGCTATCCCGAGACAAGGCACACAATTTGCTTTGAAGTAAACGACGCACAATCAACCCGGCGACAAAGACGTCCCTTAACCTGATTCGGGGGTACGCCTATGTCCAGCAAAACAGTTCACATCTCCGACACCACCCTGCGCGACGGCGAACAGACCGCCGGGGTCGTCTTCAGTCACAGCGAAAAAATCGCCATTGCCACCATGCTCGACCGGATCGGCGTCAGCGAACTGGAATGCGGCATCCCGGCCATGGGCAAGGACGAACAACGCACCATCAAAAAACTCGTCGATCTGAATCTGAATGCCCGCCTTTTGACCTGGAACCGTGCCCTGATCCCTGACATTAAAGCCTCCATCAACTGCGGCATCAGGGCGGTCGATCTCTCCATTTCCGTGTCTGACATTCACATCCGTCACAAACTGAGCTCCTGCCGTGAACAGGTCAAGGAACAGTTAAAAACTGCCCTGGGCTTCGCCAAGCACCATCAGCTCTATGTCTGCGTCGGCGCTGAAGACGCCGGCCGCGCTGACATGGAGTTTCTGCTGGAACTGTTGACGATTGCCGAAAATCTCGGCGCCGATCGTTTCCGCTTCTGCGACACCCTGGGGTTGCTTGATCCATTCACCACCTATAACAAGGTCAGCACCCTGGCACGGCACAGTTCCATCGATCTGGAAGTTCATACCCATAATGATCTGGGGATGGCGACTGCCAATGCCATCGCTGGAGTCAGAGGGGGGGCAAAGTACGTCAGCACCACTGTCAACGGCATTGGCGAACGGGCCGGCAATGCCGCTTTTGAAGAAGTTGTCATGGCTCTCAGGCTCGCCTGTGAGATCGATCCACAGATGGCCACGACAGATCTGGCGGCGATTTCCCGCTATGTGGCAATCGCCAGCGGTCGGCCAGTACCGCCCTGGAAGGCGGTTGTCGGCGAACAGGTCTTTTCCCACGAATCGGGGCTACATGCCGATGGGGTTTTGAAGCATCCGTCTACTTACGAAGGTTTTGATCCGGCAGAGGTAGGACTCAAGCGCCACATCGTCGTCGGTAAACATTCCGGACGGAGCGGCCTGAAAAAACGCCTCACAGAACTGCAACTTGAACAGCCGCAGGAGGATATGAACAATCTGCTGCAGCGAGTGCGCTCTCTGGCTGGTCGTCGTAAACGGGCCTTGTTCGATCATGAATTGATCGAACTGTGCCGAGCCTGTTAATCGCAATGCTCGTCCAACCCTTATCTGCTGCCGACTGGAACCTTTTCTTATGTCTGGCCCGCGGCGAAAGCTGGATCGTGCCGCTGAAAGAGCAGTTGTTGTTTCAACATCAGTGGAAGTCGTACTTTCTGGCTTTACGACATGCCGGAAAAACCTGTGGCTTTGTCTCGGCTGTCAGCTATCGTCACAGCGGCTGGATCGGCAACCTGCTTGTTGACCCCAACCTGCGCGGTCGCGGGTATGGTCACTTTCTGTTTGAAGAAGCGTTGAAATTTCTTCAGCAACGCCCCTTGAAAAGAATCTGGCTTACCGCATCCGAACAGGGACGGCCCCTCTACGAAGGTTATGGATTCCAGCAAATTGACAGGGTCATCCGCTGGAGTTCACCGGGAAGAGGCGGTCCGATGCCGGTGCCAGCAGTGGCGACCCTGAACTGCCTGATCGCCCTCGAACAGGATTGCTGGAGCGAAGACCGCCGCGATCTGATCCAGGCTCTAGCGCTGGAATCGGTCCTGCTGCAGCAACCGGATCAACTCGCCCTGCTGCAAGCGGGACTCGACGTCTGGCAACTCGGCCCCTGGTCTGCCGCCCGAACCGATTCACGGAGCACACGCCTGCTTCTTGATGCGGCAATAGCGGCGACCCCTGCAGATAAGAGCCTGTTTGTCGATATTCTGGGTTCTGCCGGTCTTGAACTATTGCTGCGCCAAACCGGTTTTGTCCGGTGCGGACACAATAGCCTGATGTGCCAGGGTGATGTCCCCCGCCTGCACGGAGTCATGGCACTGGCCAGCTTCGGCAGCATCGGCTGATGATCATTTTCTTGACTAGCGCTATTTACTTTAGTATATAGCGCTAAGAACCACGACGTCAGGGAGTGATCGATGAGAGTCAGCGGCAGCCTGCTATTCGGCAACAACCAGCAACTGAACGAAAAGCGCATTGAACTGCTGCGCCAGATCGACCGGCTCGGTTCGTTAAGTGCCGCTGCCAAAGCGGTGGGCTTAAGTTACAAAGGTGCCTGGGATTCTATTGACACCATCAACAACCTGTCTGACAAAGAACTGGTCTGTCGCGTCAGTGGCGGACGCGGGGGTGGGGGCAGCACCTTGACGACTGAGGGGAAAAAGGTCCTGCAGATGTACGACCTGTTCGCCAGCGCTCATGAACGTTTTATGCAAGACCTTTCTCGCCACAGTGACAATCCACAGGACGCCTACAATTTCCTAAAGAGAATGACAATGAAAACCAGCGCGCGAAATCAATTCAGTGGTGAAATCATCAA
>SLDV01000124.1 GCA_007125165.1 Geobacteraceae bacterium
CGGCCTGCTTAACAGGTAAACAGATGCAACTATCTCGCTTAAAGAATCAACTACTGGCACGTGCGTCCACCCGCTTTCCGACGCTGGCAAAAAAGTTTACCGACAGCTACACCCCACCCGCAAGCGACGGGGGCATCCCTTGGACACCCCCGTCCGCTCCTCTGACGCAAGCAAAGCTGGCGCTGATCACGACCGCAGGCATCCATCATCGTCATCAGACCCCTTTTGACATGGTTGATACCGACGGCGATCCGAGCTACCGGGAGCTGGATGCTGCTACCCTGTTCGATGATTTTGTCATCACCCACGATTATTACGATCACAGCGATGCGGGCAAAGACCCCAATATTATTCTGCCGCTGGATCGACTGAAGGAGCTGGTTGACGAGAAGATCATCGGCAGCATTGCTACTACCCATTATTCTTTCATGGGCCATATCGTCGGCCCGCACATCAACACGTTGGTTCACCAATCTGCCGTGGAGGTTGTCCACAAACTACGGGCGGAACAGGTCGACATCGCCCTGCTGACACCCGGCTGAGGAATCTGCAATCAGTCCGTGGGACTGATCCAACGTGTTGTTGAACAGGCTGGTATCGCCACCATCGGTATCACCATCGTCAGGGATTATACAGAAAAAGTGAAGCCACCGCGCAGCATCTTTCTGCGCTGGCCCTTTGGACATCCAGTGGGAGAACCCTTTAACCCGGCGCAACAGCGCCGGGTTGTGCTTGACTCTCTGAAACATCTTTACGCCATTGGCACCCCCGGCGCGATCGTTGATCTGCCCTACGTCTGGCGCCGACATGATTACACCGAAACCGGTGGATCAACCAAAGACTGAGCCAGAGGAACTCAACATGACGGGAAAAATCGTCGAAACGGACGACCTCACAAAACGACCAGAGGCACTTGTCGAAACAGAAGCATCATGGTAATCAACAGCAGGTAACTCTTCTTCCGGAGATAGGCCCATGCGCGTTGCCTGCCTGCAACTTAACTCCCAGGATAATGTCGACAGCAACCTGACTACCATTGCCCGCCTGCTGGCAGAAGCCGCCGGACAAAAGGCATCCCTGGCGGTGCTGCCGGAAATGTTCGCCTTCATGCACCCCGACCGGGAGCGCAAATTGCAATTTGCCACGCAAGAGGCCCATCAGAAAGTCCTCCCTTTTCTTGCTGCTCAGGCCCGCAGACACCAGATGACTATCATCGGCGGAACTCTGCTGCTGGCAAACGAGGAACAGTTGCTGCGCAACTGCTGCCCGGTGTTTTCTCGGGCCGGCAACCTGGTCGCGACTTACGACAAAATTCACCTGTTCGACAGCGATCTGGCGGATCGAAGCTACCGTGAATCAGAGCAGGTAATACCCGGCAACACGCCACAGATCGTCACCCTGAATGATTGGTGCATTGGCCTGAGTATCTGCTACGACCTGCGCTTTCCAGAATTGTCCCGCTATTACGCAACCAAAGGGGCCAACATCCTGACGGTACCCTCGGCATTTGCCGTCCCTACCGGCACCGCCCACTGGGACATACTGCTGCGTGCCCGGGCCATCGAAAATCAGGCATTTGTTATCGCCCCCGCCCAGTTCGGCACTCATCCCGGCGGACGCGAAACCTATGGACACAGCATGGTGATTGATCCCTGGGGAATCATCGTCGCGCAGGCACTGAACGATACAACAGAAGGCGAATTGATTATCGCTGACCTTAGTCAGCAACGCCTTGGCATCATCAGGCTGCAACTTCCGGTCTTGCAACATCGCCGCGATGAACTTTTTCCGTCGACATAACGACCTCGTCCGGCACCGAAATAACCATCACCAAACATTGGCAGAATCACAATTTTTTGCTACTCTGCGACGGCCACTCTCTCGTTAAGGATGCGCCATGAATTTAACTGAAAAATTTCAACTTTACGGCCTGATGCTGTTCAGCGTTATCAGCTCTTTTCTCTTCGTTTTCTACACCGTCAATGTTTATTTCAGCGACACCGCTACCACTTGGCTTAAAGGTTTTGCCTACGTCACCGGCGGCTATGGACTGCTCAACATCTACGTTCTGAGTTGGGCCTGGAACAGTCGCAGTGAATGGTCAGTCAAAGCCAACATTCTTCTGGCCGGCTGTTTTCTTGGTGTCTTCATTATGAATTCCCTGCGGCACAATTTTTACGGTGGACTCCCAGGGGTAGCTGCAATTATCGTTCTGGCAGTGGTGCTGTACATTAATCTGCAGGCGGTCAAACAAATCTGCGCGCGACCGCAGTCCTGATACCGTCGTGAGGGGCCTTATCGCGACACAGCGACACCCCGGTAGTTGAAACTTACCGGGCGCCATCCTGCTATGTACATGCTGTCCATACTCTTGATCCGGAAACCTCCTGCCTCTATCTCTGCAGGAATCACACGATTTAGGTGACAGCCCCCACCAAGCCTCTTCCAGATCGGGTTGATGCGATCCTGCCAGCGCCGGACAGACGCATCCGGCGCCGCTCCGTGCTCACAGAAAATCAGCTCACCGCCGGGCCGTAGCACCCTGCGCATCTGCAAAAGAGCCGTAAAGGTGTCCGCAATAGTGCAAAGGGTATACGTCATGACCACAGTATCAACACTGTTATCTTCCAGCGGGATTTCAGCGCCCGACAAGCCGATAAAATCCACCTCGAACGGAACTGAGTCTGCAACCCGGTGGGCCATGCGGATCATCGCCGGTTCAGGATCAAGGCCCCAAACCTTGCTGACCCTCGTCGTGTCATAATACGGCAGATTCAGACCGGTACCGATGCCAACCTCAAGCACGCACCCGCGAGCATACGGCACCACCTTTTTGCGCTGACGCATTACCGGTTTCGATCCGCAGGCCAGATGGACGGCTCTGGGGAGAATGTAGCTGCTATAGAGACCCATCAATTCCTCAC
>SLDV01000076.1 GCA_007125165.1 Geobacteraceae bacterium
CTCGTCAATCCGGCCTAACCCAAGAAACCAGTGCCGCTAAAAGCGGCGTAGTATCCGCACCGGGCGTCGCCTCGAACGCCATGGCCAATCCGTCAAAGCAGAACGAACATGGCAGACTCGTGAAGATCCTTTTGTCGCTGTCTGGGAATCGGTTCTGGTTCCGCTATTAGCAAAAGAACCCAAGCTCACAGGGTTAACCTTGTGGGAATACCTCGATGAGCACCATGCCGGTCAGTACCCCTATTCTCTGCTGCGCACATTACAGCGCCGCGTCAAACACTGGCGCGCCACAAAGGGTCCTGATCGCCCAGTCATCTTCCGACAAACATTGCCGCCAGGACTGCAGGGACTGTCCGATTTTACCCATCCCAGATCCGCCGTCACGATTCTGGGGCAGGTATTTACCCATCTGATCTATCAATTCCGCCTGGCCTTCAGTGGCTGGCGCTTTGCTCACGTAGTTCAAGGGGGCGAGAGCTATTCTGCTCTGGCTGAAGGGTTACAGAATGCCCTGCACACACTGGGTGGTGTGCCCATGGAGCACCGTACCGACAGCCTCAGTGCGGCGTACACGAACCAACCACAGAAGCAGCAGTTAACCAAAGCATACAACGGACTGTGTCAGCATTACGGTATGACCGGCACCACCAACAACCCTGGGCTCGGTCATGAAAACGGCGCCATCGAGACGTCCCATGGCTCATTAAAACACCGCATTGATCAAGCATTGACCTTACGAGGCAGTTCCGATTTTGACAGCATCGCGGACTACCAGCTCTTTATCGATCGCAGCGTTGATCGGCTAAACCGCTATACGGCAACAAAATTCCAGCAGGAGGTCGCCAACCTGAAACCCTTACCGAGGGATCGTTTCATGGACTACTCGGAGCTCAGTGTCAAAGTGACCAGCAGCTGTAGCATTACCGTCAAGCGTGGTTTATACACCGTGCCATCGCGGTTGATTGGCGAGACCCTGCGCATCCACCTGTACCATGACAAACTGATCGGCTTTGTTGGTCAATCAAAGGTTCTTACTCTGGTACGGGTGTATCCGAACACGCCGAAAGGTCGCGCTCGGCAGATCGATTATCGTCATGTTATTCACGCGTTGGCGGCCAAGCCCCAAGCGTTTCGTTACTCCAACTTTCGTGATGAATTATTTCCCGACGACAATTACCGCCAGCTCTGGCAACAGATTGACCATCTCCTGCCGGCACGCGAGGCGTGCAAGTGGATGGTCACCGCTCTGCGCATTGCCGCCCACCAGCCGTGCTCACAGGAATTGGGGCACACCTTGCTACAGCAGGTGCACACGCGAACATTCCCGGATGTAAAAGAGTTGCAGAACCGCTACCTGCCGGAGACCGATCCACCCGCAATCAGTACCCGGCAACATGCCATCACTGACTATGACGCCCTTCTGACCGGTTCTTGGAATGACAGCTTCCAGTCACTGAAGGAGGTTGCTCATGTCTCTTGAAATCATGCTCAACGAGCTGCACTTACGGTCCTTCCAGCACCACCTCAAAGACTTCCAGCAGCAAGCAATTGACAAGACCTGGAGCTATACCGACTTCTTGACCAAGCTCTGCGAAGAGGAGTTGGCCAGACGCTTTCAAGTCAGAGTGACGACCTGGACACGAGAGGCCCGCTTGCCCGCTGGAAAAAGCTTTGCGAACCTGACGCTGAGCGATCTTCCAGCCACAGCACAGCAGGCCGTCCTTCACCTCAAAGAAGACCACCAGTGGGCACTGCAGGCAGAAAATGTCTTGCTGATTGGACCCTCCGGTGTTGGCAAATCACACTTGGCTGCGGCGTTAGGATGTCATCTCATCGACCAAGGTGTGCGCGTCAAGTGGCTGTCTGCTGCCGACCTGGTACAGCAACTCCAAAAAGCAAAAAACACCCTGGAACTGATGGCCTACATGACGCGGATGGACAAATACCGCGTTCTGATCATTGATGATATTGGCTACGTCAAAAAGTCCGACGGCGAGACCCAGGTCCTCTTTGAATTTATAGCTCACCGCTATGAGAGCGGAAGCTTAATCATCACGTCCAACCAACCCTTTAGCCAGTGGGATCAAATCTTTCCAGATGCGCTCATGACGGTTGCTGCCGTTGATCGGATTATCCACCACGCCCACATTATTGAAATCGGAGGTGAAAGCTATCGCAAAAAGCATCATCTAAATGCTGTAAAAAAGGGCCGCACCAACCGGCCATCATAATTGTCGCCAACCGGACAAGATAGTTGACGCGGGACAGCTGATTCCGTAATGGTCAGCGATCTTAAGTCTTGCTGCAGCCAGGGGCTTCATAGTCGTTAATTACCAATTTGATACCAACAAAACTTACTACCACTTTAATACCAATTTGGTAGGAATATGGCCCTAGTTTGATACCAAGCTGGTATTAAACTAAAAGCAATACCAATTTAATACCACATTCCTACCATTTTGTTACCATATTGGTAGGAATGATATCCGAAAAATACTACCACTTTAATACCAACAAGAAAAAAGCTACCATTTTAATACCAAAATACTATCAGCCGGCGTCGCTTTACTACCAATATGGTAGCTTTTTGGTAGCATTTTTCGGGCCTTCTTGATAAACGCCATGGATATGCCCTACTCATCATGCAAATTAAGTTGAGCACCCAGGGGAACCTCAAAGGTGATCACCATAAAAACGAAAGGAAGATAAACCAAGCTGATGTGAAGGCTATAAAATTAAACCGTTTTGGTTTATCAAAACGAATTCAAGATTGGCCAACAAGGAGTGCTTGATTGGTAGAAAAATGGTAGTAGTTGGTATTGTTTTTCTACCACTTTAGTACCAAAAAGATACCATCACATTAAGAAAAACAAATGTGTTACACAAAATATTACTACCACTGTTAAATCACCGTTACTGACACTGTTATTACTACTGTTATTACTACAAGCTTTGTGGCAGTAACGTACACATAGTGGACGGTTGAAAATCAAAAAAACTTGATGCACAAAAAAAACACTTTTTGCAATCCAAAATGCCACAAATTTACACATCAAAATTAGCCGCTGAACATCAAAAATAACGTAAGCGTTCCGCGAACCCTCACTTGTTGAAAAAATCGTAAATGTCGTAGGCTTCGCCCTATGGCACCTACAACAGAACTGACAATTCTCAAAACTGATACGCTCGGTCGTCGTGAGCCAACCAGCCCGGAGCAACGTGAGGCCTGGCTGGATGCTTTTGAACGAACCAGCATGAGTGGAGCCGCCTTCGCACGGCTCCATGGCATTCGCTATACCACCTTCGCCCATTGGCGCAAGATCCGCAGACAGCAACGGCAAGCCGATAAGAATAAGCCCTCTGTCTTTTTCGAGGAAGTCGAGGTCCGCCGCCCTGATCCCGTTGCCGTTGGGTTAAACATCTCCCTGCCCGGGGGAGCTACCGTCACAGTGACTCAAGCGGAGCAGTTCCCCTTGGTCGCGGCCCTGTTGAAATATCTGGACTGTGCATGTTGAGTTTTACCGGTGCCCTCAAGGTGTATGTGGCTCTGGAACCGCAGGATATGCGCAAAAGTTTCAACGGACTGACCGCTGTGGTTCAGGAGCATCTGGGGAGCGATCCCTACCAGGGGGCCCTGTATCTATTTTCCAATAAGCGACGAGATCGTCTCAAGCTCCTGTTTTGGGACGGAACGGGATTATGGGTTGCCACCAAGCGTCTTGAACAGGGGCGTTTCAGTTGGCCCAGACCGTCGAAAGCCGGACAAAAACGTCTGTCACTCACACCAGAAGCATTGGCTATGCTAACGGATGGCATTGACCTTAAAGGGGCCAGGATGCGACCTTGGTATGAGCGCGAATAATCGTCAACTACTGACTTTTTTCTTCAATAACTCATTGAAATCATCGCCCGTCAAAATAAAGAAATCCAGTCTCTTCGCGAAGAGAATCGCCTGCTGCGCCTGAAGGTCGATGCGCTTGTCCGCCGGGTGTTTGGTGGTGGACAAAGTGAAAAACTTTCCAGCGATCAACTGGAGATGTTTGGCGACGAACCATCGGGGCAGTCGAAGGCTTGCGTTGACAAGGCGGCAGCAACGCAAGCCATGAAAAAGACGCGCCAGCACAAACTCCGTCGCCCCCGTTACCCTGAACATCTTCCCGTCGTTGAAGAAATTCTTGATCCTGAGCCGGTCAAAGCGAATCCGTCACATTACCGTCAAATTGGCGCAGAGATCAGTGAGCAGCTTGACTATGAACCCGGCCGCTTTTTCCTGCGTAAACAAATCCGCCGGACCTGGGTCAAGCGCAACGCTCCAGATGCCGTGCCCGTCACGGCTCCACTGCCGCCAAAGCTTCTTGATCGTGGTTTTCTGGCTCCAGGCCTTCTGGCTCATATTGTGATCGGCAAATATGCCGATCATCTTCCGCTTTATCGCCAGGAACAGATCTTCAAGCAACGCTACGATGTTCACCTTGGCCGCAACACCCTGTGTCGCGCCGTGGAACTTGTCGCCGGATGGTTACAGCCCATCGCCCGGCGGATGTTTGAACACCAGTTGGCTGGTGGTTACGTCCAACTCGATGAAACTCCGGTCCGTTATCTTGGCAAGAATCCAGGCAAAACATCCAAGGGGTACCTGTGGGTTTGCAACGCCCCACGTGGCGATACGGTCTTTCACTGGGCGACCGGACGCGGCTACGACCATCTGCAACGATGGTTGCCCGCCGACTTCAACTGTATCATCCAGACCGATGAATACAGGCCTTACGACAAACTCGCAGTCGATTTTAAGGTGCCTGCCCATGCGCACTGCTGGGCCCACGTGCGTCGCCGTTTTTACCAGGCCCTCGAAGCAGGAGAACATCCCGCACGCAATGCCTGGATTCTTCACCAGATCGGCCTTCTTTATCAGATTGAAAGCAGGCTGCGTCAACAGAAAGCCAGCCCTTTGCTACGTGCGACCGTACGCGCATGGCAAAGCCAACCAATCCTGGATCGTCTCTTTCTCGTCTTTGAGCGAATGCTCACAAGCGGTAGGTATAAACCGAAGACGATAACCGGCACCGCTATCGCTTACGCCCTGCGCCAGCGTGTATGACTTCAGGTCTACGTTGAGCAAGGACAGGTGGAGATCGATAACAACCTTGTCGAAAATGCCATCCGACCCGCTGCCCTGGGGCGCAAGAACTGGATGTTCGTCGGTGACGAGGATGCCGGATGGCGCAGTGCCGTCATCTACACCATTCTGCAAAGTTGCAAAACATACGGCATCAATCCCTATACCTATCTCAAAGATGTCCTTGAACGTCTGCCCCAGATGACCATCCAGGAAATTGACCAGATCACCCCAAGCGCCTGGGCCAATGCTCAATCGATGAAGCGCGCATCGTAGACGTCGTAGGTGTTTGCCTACGACATTTACGATCATTGGACTGTCAACGGGCGCTTCGCGGAACGCTTACAAAATAACCCCCTCCGGTCGCAGTACAAAGTCCGCGACAATCGAACGGCGCATGGCCGCGCACCTGATAAAAACCATGGACGTCTACATCAGGTTCATCCAGCAATCGCCCAAGGAAGTGGAGGTTTTGTATTGTGACATGCTGAACAGGGAGACCACCAGTTGTGCATCTTCTGCTTTACCCCCACCAGCACAAAATTCATCAACTTGATCCAAAACGACATTGCGGAGGGCAAAATGGATATTCACGTAAATAATGAAGCGCAACGTGCAGCAGCACACTGCAAAAAGGGATTCCCTTGCTTAGAGAAAAAAAGAAAAGACCTTTGCCCGGTATAAGAAAGCATCCTTGGAGTAGCCCATCGCATAAAATGTCTGAATAGGAAAGTCTGTTCGTATGTTCGTATCAGTACTCACTTGTCGACGGCTGTTTCTGTGCTGTCCGGTGCGTAAAGAGATATTCAACAAATACGGCAAATAGACCGCGGCTAACAATTCAATGAACCCGAGCGGAGAATCTCAGGCGGGATTTTACCGCTAGGATCTTGGCCGCGGCGGTTTATCTCTGCGTTGAAGCAGCCTGTCCGAAAATCACTATTTAACAGACATCCAGAAGCCCAACCTAATTTCGCAAGGTCGGGCTTTCTCGCATTTTGTTCCAATATCGGGTCTTATATCTTCAAAGATTTATCGAACACCAACTCGATGACTTCTAAGGTTAAAATGTTAGGTAGTGGCTCTTGTGAAGGATTAGATCGGGGAGGGCTAAGCAATTATGTCTTGTTAGTTATGGTTAAGAATAAAAGTGATCAAAACATTAATAAATTTCTGAGGCAACGGTCAAAAGTCACGATTTTTAAAGATGAAAATTATAGATACTAGCCTTGGCATGATTTTAAATTCGTATAAATAGCTGGATCGGCAGTGTTTGAAGAAATGAATAGGGTAAGGGTCATTTTGGCAGTGACTGTTACCCTGGCAAAAACCACTATTTCCCCGAGGGTAGGGGTCATTTCGTCACAAAGACTGTCACAGAAGCGTCACAAAAACGCCACAGACACAAAAAAAGGGCCAGCGAAATCCGCTAACCCATTGATTTTACTGGCGCGCCCGAGAGGATTCGAACCTCTGACCTCTGCCTCCGGAGGGCAGCGCTCTATCCAGCTGAGCTACGGGCGCATGGGGCACGTTTATACGTCATTCATATTCCGAATGCAACCAAGAAAGAGTCATCAACCCTTGGCTTTCACTCCCTTTGTATCACATAATAGTGGCCGATACATAGTTGACAGTATGGTTGTTGAGAGTGCTGACAGCCGTTGTTTTTCGCATTAACAGGAGCTTGCTGCAGTGGTGATAAAACCATTGGTTGTGATGATAACAGTTTCTCTGGGCGGCTGGTTCGGGTGGACGATGGGGCGTCCGCTGGGGATCATGACCGCTTATTTTATTGCGGTGGCAGGGGCTTCTGTCGGCTTGTATATCGGTCGGCGCATCCAGTATCACATGGACGATGATTAACGCCCCTTCAACTTGCTGCTGAGCCCCGGGCTCTTGGCATTTCCCATTTGATTTCAGTCGGTTTCTGTGGCTGATGGCAGGTTGTACACAGATGCTGTTGATAACCGTGAGAGCTCCTGTTGATGAGTGGTGTTAAGCGGACGTTGTAGCAATCTTTTATCCGTTTTGCACAAGGTTTCATCATCGGCCAATGGAATCTGCCAACACCTTGAATTGCCGTAAAATCCATTGACGGCGACTAGAGTTGATAACGGAGAGGATGTGAAGTTTTCCGGTGGCGCAATTATATTAATGATTCTGGCACTGGCCCTCATTGTTGCCATGGTGATCACCCTGACTATTGGTGGCAATTACAGTCGCCACGGTTACGGGTACCAACTCCCGGCGCAAAAGCCCCCGGCAGTTATAGTTACCGGAGGTGAGGAGGGTTACTTTTTCGGTGACGCCATATCGATGGAGAACCGATATGGCACGTCCGACTTCTGCTGCCGCTCGCAAACTTCGTTGATCTGCTGAATCAGTAAGATTTCGACTTCGGCAGTAATACTGTGCGCACCACAGAAATCGAGCATTTCCCCGGCTTCCTTGATGCCGCCAATCAGCAAACCTGGCAGTCTCTTGCGACCGAACAGCAGGGCAAAAGCAGCAACCGGCAGGGGTTTTCCGGAGCGCCAGCCCGGGTGATATTGCCGTTGAGGCCCGAGTGGCCCGAGTGTGCACGCTATCATGCAGTCGTTAAAACAGTCGCGCTCAACAAGGCAGATTCGGGTGCGGTTCTTCAAAGGACTGCCTTTTTTCTGGTTGCTGGCGGCAATTGGCACCTATGCAAAAAAAATTCTACCAGCAGAATTTGACAACAATAAATAGTTGACTGATAGCTACATTAGTGTATTCTTATTGTTTATTGTTGTACTGTTGGAATTGCCAGGGTCTTTTAACGGCGTTTGCCGATTTCAAGATGGCAGGTACAGCGGTGGCGATGTTTTCACAAAGCATGGACGGCTATGAATCAAGACAATACCCGCATCATGATCGTCGAAGACGAGCCGGCTCATGCCAGCATGATCAAACGCAACATGCTGGCGGGCGGCGATTCGATTGAGGTTATCGTTGTTGATAGGCTTGAGGACTGTCGGGTGCAGATTGATAGCTTTGACCCCACCATCCTGCTCCTCGATTTGAATCTGCCTGATGGCCATGCCATCGACTATCTTAAAGAAACACCGGAACCACGGTCCTATCCGATTCTGATTATGACCTCTCAGGGCAGTGAG
Source organism: Geobacteraceae bacterium (assembly GCA_007125165.1). Taxonomy (GTDB): domain Bacteria; phylum Desulfobacterota; class Desulfuromonadia; order Desulfuromonadales; family Geopsychrobacteraceae; genus Pelovirga. The sequence continues at coordinate 8,257 of SLDV01000076.1, forward strand.
GCCCTCGCTGTGAAAGCCCTCAAGGCCGGTGCCCTCGATTATATTGTCAAAACCCCCGAAAACTTCAAAGCTATGCCGCGCGTGGTTGAACGCTCTCTGCGCGAATGGCGTGTGTTACAGGAGCGCGAACAGGCCCGTACAGCCCTGGAGGCAACCAACAAAAAGCTGGAAGCTGCCGTTGCTCACGCCAACGAAATGACCCTCAAGGCTGAAGCTGCAAATGTCGCTAAAAGCGAGTTTCTTGCCAACATGAGTCATGAGATCCGTACCCCCCTGAACGGTATTATCGGTATGACCGATCTGCTCCTCGATACCGATCTCGACCAGGAACAACGACGCTATTTGGAGGCGTTGCACTCCAGTGGTGAAGCGCTCATGCGAATCGTTAACGACATCCTCGATTTTTCCAGGATTGAGGCGGGGCAGATGAGGCTTCACTCTGTTGATTTCGACCTGTCCCGGTTGCTGGCTGATTTAAGTGCCGCAATGGAGCAATTATTCCGACAGAAAAAACTCACATTTACCTGTGACCTCGATTCCGCCGTGCCTGTCATGCTCAAGGGTGATCCCGGCCGGTTACGCCAGGTGCTGACAAATCTGATCGGCAACAGTATCAAGTTTACCGATACCGGCGGTGTGGCGGTGCGTGTGTCGTCGGTGGCACAACCACAAAATCAGGCTGTGTTGCGGTTTGAAATCAATGACACCGGCATCGGCATTGCTCAGGATAAAATCGGTCTGTTGTTTCAAAAGTTCAGCCAGCTTGATGCGTCATCGACGCGCAAATACGGCGGTACCGGTCTGGGGCTGGCCATATCAAAACATCTGGCGACACTGATGAACGGTGACATCGGTGTGGAGAACCGACAGGAAGGGGGTTCTTCTTTCTGGTTTACTGCGTCCTTTGAACATCAACAGCAGCAGCGATACGCTGGAACGTCGCCCCCGCAGCATTGTCTGGAGTCTCCCCGGGAGTCTCACAAGGATCGTTATGCCGGCCGGAATTTCCGGGTACTGCTGGTCGAGGATAATATCACCAATCAATTCTTTGCCCGGAGTCTGTTAGAGAAACTCGGCCTGACTGTTGATGCGGTTGACGATGGATTACAGGCGCTGGATGTGCTGAGAAATCGCAATTATGACCTGGTACTGATGGATTGCCAGATGCCGGAGCTTGATGGTTATGAAGCCACGGCGCAGATCAGACAGTCGCAGAATATGGCCCTCAACCGCCAGGTTCCGATCATTGCCCTGACTGCCAATGCGCTGCCGCAAGATCGGGAAAAATGCCTCCAGGCCGGGATGGATGATTATCTGTCCAAACCGGTTACGTCGTCATTGCTGGTGGAGGTGCTGGATAAGTGGCTGGTGCAAAAAAATGCAGGCAATGACGGCAGGAACAACAATGTCTCCGCCACGGCAACTGACCTTGATCCGGCAACGGTTTTTGATCACACCGTTCTTCTTGATCAGTTAGATGGCGACAGGGAGCTCGCAGCGACACTGGTTGCCGGTTTCCTGGACGATGTGCCTGAGCGGATGATGGAACTGCAAGAATCTCTGGCTACAGACGACTACCAGGGGGCGGCTCTGTTGGCACACAGTATCAAAGGCGCGTCGGCAACCATCGCCGCCGGAACTCTGCGGAATGTGGCGGCATTATTGGAAAGGGCTCTTAAGGCCGAAGAGGTTGAACCTGCCGGCGAAAATTTGAGGCTGTTACGCGCAGAATTTATGTCATTACGTGAAAAACTCGAACAATTTGTTGACTACACCGAAATGAAGGAAATCACACCATGAGAACTCTGATTGTCGAAGATGATTTCACCTGCCGATTGCTGCTACTGGAAATTCTAAAAAACTATGGCTCGGTACACATTGCCGCCAATGGTAAAGAAGCTGTCGAAATGACGCGGATTGCCCTGGAGACCGGGGAGCCTTACGATTTGATCTGTCTGGATATCATGATGCCGGAAATGGACGGGCAGGAAGCCCTGCGCATGATTCGTGAGCAGGAAACGGCTCGCGGTATCCGCTCAACTCAGGGCGCCAGAATTGTCATGATGACCGCCCTTGATGACGTTCACAGTGTCATTAACGCTTTCAGCAAGCTGTGTGACGGCTATCTGGTTAAGCCGATCAAGAAAACTGCGCTGCTGGAGAAGGTGCGTGGTCTGGGGCTGATCGACTGATGTCATCTGTGCACTTTTTCGTCATTGCTTTTTAACTCGGGAGCCTGTTCATGGCATTCTCTTTTTGGCCGGAGTCGATCAAGGCCAGGGTTACCCTGAGCGCCCTGGGTGTTTTTCTGCTCAGCCTGTGGCTGCTGTCATCCCTGACTTCGTGGTTGCTGGAGAAGGATACTACCCAACTGGTGGCGAATGCCCAGGCTTCTGCCGCCAGTCAGGTGGCGGCACAGATTGACAGGGAGTTGAACGGCCGGTTGGAAGCGTTGGAGCAGAGTGCCGAGATGATTGGCAACGATCTGATGGCAGACCCGGTCGCTCTGCAGAAGGCCCTCGAGCAGTGGCCATTGTTGGAAACCCTTTTTACTGGCAGTGTGCAGGTGGTTAACAGCTCTGGTATCAGTATCGCAAATGCTCCTTATACGGCGGAGCGGATCGGCACTGAATACCGACATCAGGTTGATGCTATTGCCGCGGCGCTGGACGACGGGCGAGCAAGTGTGGGTAGCCCGAGGATTGGTCTGGTAACCGGCCAACCATTGGTTCCCCTTGCAGTTCCCATCCGTGATGATGATGGCCTGATCATCGGGGCCCTGGGTGGTGCCATCGATCTGAGCCTTCCGACCTTTTTTGATGATCTGAC
>SLDV01000062.1 GCA_007125165.1 Geobacteraceae bacterium
GACCCGGTGCTGGACAGGGGCAATTAATAGAAGGAACCCACGCGTGGCTCTGCCCTGGAAAACCCTTGACCGTGTTTTGACCGCGACCGGCGAAACCCTTGAACTGCGACAACGCGGCGCCGGAGACTTTCTCATCACCATCGGTACGCAGATCCTGATGAACAGTAAAGCCCAGCGTTCCGAAATCGCCCTCGGCAAGCTCGGCTGTCAGGACCTGCAGCAACACCCGGCTCCGAAAGTGCTGGTCGGCGGGCTGGGGATGGCCATCACCCTGCGTGCCGTGCTCGATCAGCTTCCTGCCACGGCACAAGTGATTGTGGCTGAACTGAACCCCATCGTTCACCGTTGGTGCCTTGGCCCCCTGGCTGAATTGACCGCATCCGCGACAGTCGACCCGCGGGTTGAGGTTGTTATCAGCGATGTTGCCGAGCTGATTCGCCAGTCACCGCCCCTCTCCTTTGACGCCGTCATTCTTGATCTCTACCGTGGCCCCCACCCCCGCACTGATGGTCGCAACGATCCGCTCTATGGCAGCAAAGCGATTGAACGAACCCGCAACGTCCTAAAATCGGGAGGAACTCTGGCCGTCTGGGGAGAAAATCCCGATACCGCTTTTGAACATCGTCTGGCAGCGGCCGGTTTTTCGGTGCGCGTTGAGCGCCCCGGCAAGGGCGGCTATCGCCATGCGGTCTGGGTGGCACGGAAAAAAGGATAACAAGTGGAAAATTTTGACCTGAGCGGACGCCCCTATGTCGAACTCTGTGACCTGCTTAAATTGACGGGTTGTTGCTCCAGCGGCGGCCACGCCAAGCAGGTGATTGCCGCCGGGGAGGTGAAGGTTGACGGCCAGGTCGAACTGCGCAAACGCTGTAAAATCCGCTCCGGTCAGATCGTTGAATATGGCACAGAGCGGCTAAAAGTCGTATAGCTGAATTTAAATCGACCTTTCTCTCCCCTCCCCCTTTCCTGGATTAAAATATGATGCTTTCGCAAAAAGTATCAATTTTGATGGATAAGCAAAAAGCGCCAAATGCAAGGCGCGTCATTGTTGAACAATGACGAGTACTTACATTTACAAGACGTGACCCCCATGCACATGACCTCATGCATGTAACCCTGCTAACCGTCATACTTGGCATAATCGTCAGATATGGTGGGCCGGAGGGCGGATATTTATTATGATAAAATAAACGTTCATGTTGGTTCCATTTACCTTCAGTAGGTGGGTAGAAAGGGTAAAACAGGCGGCGATTTTAATTATTTATAATTAATTAAAGCGACGTTCGGAGAAATTAATGGTAGACTGATGCCATGTTATTTTTCCCCTTTTTTGGAAATGTGGAGACGCTTTCGTAACGATTGGACTAACAGAAAAATTGCCGCCACTGGAGGCAGCATGAAAGTCCTTATTGCAGAAGATGATCAGGTGCTACGACACCTTCTGGAAAAAAACCTGAACTGCTGGGGTTATGATGTTGTTACCGTTGCCGAGGGTGATGCTGCGCTGCAGATACTGCAATCTGACAATCCCCCCGGGATGGCTCTGCTCGACTGGATGATGCCGGGGCTGGAGGGGGTTGAGATCTGTCGGCGCGTCCGCGCACAAGCAAAAGATGCCTATACCTATATTATTATACTGACCTGTCTGCAACGGGATGAAGATCTGGTGACCGGCCTGGAGGCAGGCGCCGATGATTACATGTTCAAGCCGTTCAAGCACCATGAGCTGCGCTTGCGCTTGCGCACAGGAAAACGCATCATCGACCTGCAGAATGAACTGCGCCTGGCACGTAACGATTTTCGCACCAAAGCCTCGCACGATTCCCTTACCGGTTTGCTCAATCATGGTGAAATCCGGCGCACCCTGGCGCATGAGCTGGACCGGGCTGAACGTGAGGGTAAGCAGGTTGGCGTGATCATGGCCGATATTGATAACTTCAAACAGATCAACGACACTCACGGTCATCTCGCCGGTGATGAGATTCTACGGACCATCGCGACAAAAATGCACTCGCTGATGCGCTCCTATGACTTTGTCGGCCGTTATGGTGGTGAGGAGTTTCTGGTTGTGCTCCCTGATTGCAGCCCGGAATATGCGGCTTCTTTCGCGGAAAGACTCAGGCTGGCGGTGAGTACCGACCGCATCGCTATCCCCGCCGGCAGCGTCGCGGTGACTATGAGTTTCGGAGTCGCCGCGAGCGGCTCAGGCCGGCGAAAAGATGTCGATCTCCTTGTTAAGGGTGCGGACGATGCCCTCTATCAGGCAAAGAAGTTTGGTCGCAACCGGGTCGAAATTGCCCGTATAGAAACCGACCCTTGTTGAAAAAGCCAAACACAAAACCGAAAGGTTAGAATGGTTCCTGCTGATGAATAAACCAACAAAACCAACCGCAGCTACTATTGAAGCAACCCGAACTGCGAAGACTGAAGCAATAGCAGGAACCAAGCAAGTCTTCCCCATTGTCGGCATTGGTGCCTCCGCCGGCGGACTGGAGGCGCTGGAAATTTTCCTGCGCCATACGCCGGTTGACAGCGGCATGGCTTTTGTCATTGTCCAGCATCTGGACCCGACCCATGCGGGGGTTCTGCCCGAGCTGCTGCAACGCGCAACCACCATGCCGGTGGTACAGATCAAAGACCGCATGAAGGTCAAAACCGACAGCGTTTATGTTATCCCTCCCAATAAGGACCTGTCGATTCTGCATGGTACCCTCCATCTGCTCAAACCCTTTGAGCGCCGCGGATTGCGCCTCCCCATCGATTTTTTTCTACGTTCTCTGGCCGACGATCAACAGGACCTGGCAATTGGCGTTATCCTTTCCGGTATGGGCTCCGATGGTGCTCTGGGATTGCGGGCAATTAAGGAAAAAGCCGGCCTGACCCTGGCCCAGGAACCGGTCACCGCCAAATTTGACAGTATGCCGCGCTGTGTGATTGATGCGGACCTGGCCGATCTGGTGGCGCCGCCGGCCGAACTGCCGATCAAAATTATCGAGTTTCTGCGCCATCCGCAAATCGCTGGTAGCAGTAAATTGACCGAGAAGAAAAACACTCGGAGTGCCATCGAAAAAGTGATTATCCTGCTGCGGGCGAAAACCGGACATGATTTTTCCCTGTATAAAGGCAACACTATCCAGCGCCGCATCGAGCGCCGCATGGGGATCCACAAGATTAACAAAATCAACGACTATATCAGACACTTGCAGAACAACCCCCAGGAGATTGAAATTCTCTTTAAAGAACTGCTGATCGGCGTCACCAGCTTCTTTCGGGATCCTCCAGCCTGGCAAGAGCTTGAGCGGTTGCTCGTCGCGAAGCTGCTGACCGTCTGTACTCAGGATCGGGTGCTGCGCGCCTGGTCGGTGGGTTGCTCCACCGGGGAAGAAGCCTATTCCCTGGCGATCACCTTTAAGGAGGCGGTGGCACAGATCAAATCAAAATATGAACTCAGCCTGCAGATCTTCGCCACCGATCTAGACGCTGATGCCATCGATAAGGCACGCCAGGCAAGTTATCCGGTCAATATCACGACCGATGTGACAGAGGAACGGTTGCAGCGCTATTTCATCAAGGAGGAGAACGGCGGTTACCGTATCGGCAAAGAAATCCGCGAAATGGTGTCATTTGCTACTCAGAACGTGGTAATGGACCCCCCGTTTACCAGGATTGACATCCTCACCTGTCGCAATCTGCTGATCTATTTGACCCCGGAACTTCAGAAAAAGCTGCTGCCGCTGTTCCATTACAGCCTGAATGCGGGCGGAATGCTGTTCCTGGGGAGTGCCGAAAGCGTCAGCGCCCATAGCGATCTGTTCGAACCGCTGAGCCTTAAACTTCGCCTGTTCCGTCGTCTAGAAACGGATAGGCCGTCTGCACAGCTGATCTTTCCGGACGTCTTTTCCCCAACCGTTCCTGGCGGGTTCAAAACACCACTCCCGGCACCGCTGCCTAATAATATACAACTATTGACAGATCAGCTGCTGCTGCAGCACTTTGCTCCTCCGGCGGTGCTGGTTAATCGCGACGGCGACATCCTCTACATCAATGGCCGCACGGGAAAATATCTGGAACCGCCGGCAGGTAAGGTCAACTGGAATATTTTTGCCATGGCCCGTGACGGGCTGCGTTTTGCGCTGGAGGTGGCGTTTGAAAAAGCGCTGCGTCTGACTGAAGCTGTCACTGTCACGGACCTGAAAATCTCCGACGGCAGTTCCGACCAGCATGTCACCTTGACCATCCAGGGTATCACCGAGCCCCCTCCGCTGCACGGTACGGTGATGATCGTCTTTCATGACATCGCCCCTGCGCAGACAAAAGCTGCGGCCCGTGGTCGCAATAAGGTTCTACGTAACGACGAAGCTATCGATCTGGCGCAGGCGTTGCAGAAGGCGCGCGAGGATCTGGCGACTACCCGCGAAGAGATGCAATCTTCGCAGGAAGAGCTGAAATCGGCTAATGAGGAACTGCAATCGACCAACGAGGAGCTGCAATCGACCAACGAGGAGTTGACTACCTCGCGCGAGGAGATGCAGTCCCTCAACGAGGAACTGCAAACGGTTAACGCCGAACAGCAGGCGAAAATGGAGGAGTTTGTGCGTTTGAACAGTGATATGCGCAACCTTCTCAACAGCACCGAAATCATCACTATTTTTCTCGATAACAAGCTCAACATCCGGCGCTTTACAAGTGGCGCAAATAAACTGTTCAAACTGCTGCCAGGGGATGTCGGACGACCGCTGTCTGATATAGTTACGGCTTTGCATTACCCCGACCTGATGGCTGAAGCTCAGGCTGTGCTCAATACCCTGGTATTCTCGGAAAAACAGATCACGGCAGCCGATGGCCGCTACTTTACCGTGCGCATCATGCCCTACCGTACCATGGAGGATGTCATCAATGGGGTCGTCATCACTTTTATTGATATTACCGCGACGAAAGCACTGGAGGAGGAACTGCGCGAGGAAATTGCGCGACTAAAAGGGCTTAAAGGGGAGGGAGCATGACTGAACAGAAGGAACGTCGCTTCACCATCACTCCCGCAGATCAGTTGCGGCAGCGCGCTGAACTATTGTTGCAGGAGAAACAGGCTTTGCGGCGCTTGCCACGCACTGAAGTCGACAGCCAGCGGCTGCTGCACGAACTGGAAGTACACCAGATCGAACTGGAGATGCAGAACCTTGAGCTGAAGCAGGCCTGGGAGGAGCTGGAAGGCGATATTAAAGAGCGAACCCGGGAATTGCACAATGCCAATCGGCAATTGACCCTGGAGATCGAAGAACGCAAGCAGCGTGAAACCGCCCTGCAAAATGCCTATGCAGAGATAAAGGCCCTGACAAATCGTCTGCACCTCGAAAATATCGAACTGCAGAAAGAAGTCATGCGCGGAGGGGCCTTTACCGAAATCATCGGCCAGAGCAAAGCGATAGCTCGGGTTTTTCACCAGATTGAGCAGGTGGCCCCCCAGAATGCAACGGTGCTGCTGCTGGGGGAAACCGGAACCGGCAAGGGGTTGATCGCCCGCGCCATCCACCACCGCAGTGCACGTAAAGGTCGTGCAATGATCACTGTCAACTGTGCGGCATTGCCGGTGAACCTGATCGAAAGTGAACTGTTCGGCCGTGAAAAGGGGGCCTTTACCGGCGCCGCCGCACGCCAGATGGGGCGCTTTGAGCTGGCCGACGGAGGCACCATCTTCCTCGACGAAATCGGCGAGATGCCGCAGGAGTTGCAGGTCAAGCTGCTGCGAGTCATCCAGGACGGTGAATTTGAGCGCCTTGGCAGTCCGCAGAGCATTAAGGTCGATGTACGGATTATCGCTGCCAGTAACCGTAATCTGCTCCAGGAAGTCCACGCCGGCCGCTTTCGGGAAGATCTGTTCTATCGCCTTAACGTTTTTCCCATCATTATCCCCCCCCTGCGCCAGCGCAGCGACGATATCCCGTTGTTGGTTTACTCCTTTGTTGACAAGTTCAATAAGAAAATCGGCAGAAACATCACCACCATTTCAAAAGAAATTCTGCATCTGTTCCAGCAATACCCCTGGCCCGGCAATGTCCGCGAACTGGAAAGTGTCATTGAACGGGCGATCATCACCAGCCCCGGAACCACCCTGAAGGTGTCAGATCAGTTTGACACCGGCCATAAGCCGACCACAGGGCGGCAGATCAAAAAACTCGCCGATCTGGAGTGCGACCATATCGTCAGTGTTCTTCAGCAGACCGGCTGGCGCGTCGAGGGGGAAAAGGGTGCAGCCGTTCTCCTCGGTCTTAATCCCAGCACCCTGCGGGCGCGAATGCGTAAATACGGTTTGAGCCGCCCGAGCTAGTTATTCTCCAACCCTTTCCATCACATATAATAGTTATGTCATATACGGCAGCACTTGTTGCCGACCAGTTTCTTGTAAAAGCTTTCCTGAGAGGCTTTTTCTGTCAGACTTCCGGGATGTTACAGAGTCACGAATAAATCTGTGATAGCGGCACATTTGTTGCTTTGTAACTTAATGAAATATTGGGCTGCCGTTTTTATCACTGTCAAAAGTTTAACCAGGAGCACTTATGAAGATCGATATGACAAACAAGAAGGACAACTATTATACAATTCACACATTAATCGATACAGCCTGGAAGGAGTGTCAATCTGAATGGGCTTTGAGGTCTGTTGATCACTACCACCGGGCACTGCAGAGCAAATGTATCCCTGTGCACGCATAGTGAGCAGGATGAATCCACATTTGGTTTTGGCAACCAGAGCAACGATTTTCATGCCAGATTTTATCTTGTCGCGGGACGATGTTCTGCTCGACACCGTCAGCGGTATCCGTCACATGTTCCGGTAGCGCGGCATGTGACGGATTCAATTGATGTCCTTCCTGCAGCTTTTTTTCAGATATCATTATTATCTTCTTTGTAATCAGTCTCTTAACAGCACTCCTCCCGGTATTTTTCAGTCGGCACGCTAATTGCGTTTATATGTCAGTATCACAACGTATACCAGTGTCAGAACGATTCGTTCGTTATGACCTGCTGCGCAGCGGGGACTAATAATACGTTCAGATGAACAGAAGAAGTTGTTTAAACGAGTTATCCCGTCTGCTTTCCGCAGGGCAGGGAGAAACCGTCAATCCATTGATCGGAGGATATGATGAAATCAGGAAATAGAGACAAGGCAGAAGGAAAATACAGCCAGGTCAAGGGTAAGACCAAAGAGGTCGCCGGAAAAATCACTGACAACCCGAGACGCGAAGCAGAAGGAAAAGCCGAAAAACTGGGTGGCAAAGCTCAGGATAAAAAGGGCGACGTTAAAAAAGCATTCGGCCTTTAAACAGCAAAAAACGCGGTGGTCTTACAGGCTTTTTTCGATCACAAAAACAAGGATTCAAGGCAGCACGCATCAAAACACCAGAGACGTATGGTTCCTGGTGCCGAAGGATGTGAAAAACAAACAGGAGAAACACAGTATGAAGTTGAAATATACAAAACCCCTTATCGCCGCATCGGCAGCGACGTTGCTGCTATTCAGTGTCACGGTGTTCGGCTACACGGCGAATCCGGTTACTGAAAAAGGAACTGGCAAAATGGGAGCCGGTACCGAAACGGGTGTTCGCATGATGGCGGATGCCGACATTGAAAAAAAGGCAAAGAGCTCCTACGTCTTCAACACCTATCTCAAGGATGGCGACAAGATCAGGGTTCAGTCAAAGGATGGAGCCGTCACCTTGAGTGGTGTTGTTATTGAAGAAGGGCACATAGCCCTCGCCGAAGAAACATTGAGGAATATTGACGGGGTCAGGAGTATCGACAACAAGCTGGAGTACAAAGGTGAAAGCTCCGCTGAGCTGTCGGATGCATGGCTGACGGCAAAAGTAAAAACAGCGCTGCTATTGCGTACCAGTGTCAATGGTTTTAAAACCGAGGTAAATACTGTCAAGGGTATCGTGACGTTGACCGGCGAAGCTGCCAGCCAGGCACAAAAAGATTTGACCGGTGAATATGCCGGTGATATCGAAGGCGTCAATAGCGTCAGAAATGAGATGACAGTGCAAGGAGCCGAAAGGCTCGCGCAAGCAGCTACCGGCAGGAGGGATGTGGTTGCCGTCAGCAACTCTTTTAATCAAGAGCAGCGAGCTATGCTGGACGAGGATGCGGCACGAACAGTCGGTGACAAAATCGATGATGCTTCTATCACCGCCATGGTCAAAACCAGCCTGTTGTATCATCGCTCGACCAGTGGTCTTGAAACAAGGGTCTTCACCCGGGATGGTGTCGTTACCCTGGAAGGCGAGGCCAAAAACTCAGCCGAGAAGGAACTGGCCACCAGATATGCCAATGATGTTCGTGGTGTCGTGGGCGTCGATAACATAATGACCGTTAAGTAGTGCTCATCCGGAAACGCTGGATGAACGCTAATGCAGTTTCCGGACGGAAACTAAGTAAATTAAATCGAAGACTGATAGTCTCATCTACCCGCTGCTCAACCGGGCAGCGGGTATTTTAGCTAAAACCTTCCTGCAGCGTTCAAGTAGCGCCACCATCGGCGCCCACCAAATATGACAGTTGTGCTGGATTTGACAGTTTTTGTCTGCTCGCGATTCTTCTTTATTTTTGTTTGTTCCTGACATGTTGTTTTATTTCAGTATCTTACAGACAGCAATCGGTCCGGATTTCAAATGGCATACAAGTTGCGTAAAGAACAATAAGGGCGCTTCGCTTTTGCAGTGCGCTACGATACAACAACCTGCACCAATTTAAGGGAAGGAAGATAGTATGAAAAGTTATACGCTGCTCGGCATTGTCCTCATTGTAATCGCTGCCATCGCTTTTGGCTATCAGGGCATCAGTTACACGACCCGGGAAAAGGTGGTTGACATCGGTCCGATTCAGATGTCGGCGGATCGTACCAGGACTCTGCCGTTACCACCGATTGTTGGCGGAGTTGCCCTGATCGGCGGTATTGCGTTGCTGGTTCTGGGAAGTAAAAAGGGGTGACAACAAGGAGCTCTCACACGGTTTGAATTACCACTACTACCTGCGTACAAAAAGAGGGTGACGGTAGTGGCAACGTAATAAATTAGGAGGTCAATATGTTGTGGACAGTAGCAGTTATCCTGATCATTTTGTGGGCCCTGGGGCTTGTCAGTAGCTATACCATGGGAGGGTTCATTCATCTTCTGTTGGTAGTTGCCGTCGTGGTTGTTCTTCTGAATTTTATTTCGGGGAGACGGATTTGATATTGCTTCGCTGCAAACAGTTATCTGTTGAAGATTGTCGTTTCGGCACAGACGGGAACCCGGAGAACCTTGAATCGTTCTATGGCAAATCCCTTACCAGGGTGTTCGGGTCGGACAAGTTCGATATCGCCGGAGCAATAGCCATAGAAAGACTGGTGCATTACACAAACTGCAAAGAAAGGGACTAATACGATGCGAAATGTGGGAAGAATTACGAAAATTCTGGCATGTATGTTTCTGTTGATCATGTTCGTCGGTTGTTCTGCCGCCCATAAGCGTGGCAGTGCCGGTGATTATATCGATGACACCGTCATCACCACCAAGGTCAAGGCGGCCATTTTCGAAGAACCAACCCTGAAAACCCTGCAGATCAACGTCAAAACATTCCAGGGGGAGGTGCAGTTGAGTGGTTTTGTCGATTCGCCGCAGAGTGTTGCTAAAGCCGGTGAAGTTGCTCGCGCTGTTGAAGGTGTCGTCAAGGTCAGCAACGACCTTATTGTCAGATAGCTTTTACTCCCTGCCAGTGACTGACGCCGGCTACCGGCGGACGGCTGACTTGTAAAGGTTGCCGATGGAAAATGATCAGGAAAAAAATGTGAATCCGGACACCGAGCTGCGTCGTCGCGCTGAAAAACAACTGGGCTGGACGGCGCTTCCTTTGTCTTCAAAATCGTTGAAGGAGGAAGATCAGGCGCGCCTGCTGCATGAACTTCAGGTGCACCAGGTTGAACTTGAGCTGCAGAATGCGGAACTGCGTGAAGCGCGGGACGAGCTGGAAGCCGCCAATGTCGAGTTGGAGGCGTTTAATTTCAGTGTTTCCCACGAACTGCGTTGCCCCTTGACGATCATCAATTGCTACTGCCAGCAAATCGAGGGGTTGGATGGTGACCAGCTAAATGAACAATCGCTGGAGCTTGTCCGTGAAATCTACGAGAGTACCGTGCGCATGAGCCAGCTTATCGATGCCCTTTTGAAATATTCAAAAATCACCAAGGCCCATGTTTTTCGGCAACCTGTTGATCTCAGTAACATGGCACAAGGGATTGCTGCTGCTCTGGTTCACACTGCAGCCGGCCGCCCCGATTTTAAAACTTTTCCGGGGGTTGTAGCTGACGGCGACCCGGTCCTTTTGCGGAGCCTGCTGGAGAACCTCATCGGTAATGCCTGGAAATATGCCGGTCACCTGAAGGGGGCCACCATTGAATTCGGGGTCGACAAAGCCGATGGAAGTACCGTCTATTTTGTACGGGACAACGGGCCGGGCTTTGATATGGTCTATGCAGACAGATTATTTATTCCCTTTTTGCGCCTCAACAAAAGCGACTCCGGCGGCTTCGGAATAGGCCTCGCGACAGCAGCTAAAATTGTCAAGTTACACGGCGGCCGGATCTGGGTAAAAAGTGCTCCGGACCAAGGCGCGACCTTCTTTTTCACTCTAGGGCAAGAAAACTACTGCTGATGCCCGTTACCGCTCCTTCCCCCAGACCCGATCGAGAAAGCCATCACGACCGGAACCATAACGGTAGTAACGGTAGCGCAAGGGATTTTTTTTGTAGTAGTCCTGATGATATTCTTCGGCGGGGTAAAAAGGGCCGGCAGGAAGGATCTCGGTGACGATGGGCAGGTTGAAAACGCCAGAGGCGGCAAGCTCGTTTCGTGAATGTTCTGCCGCAAGGCGCTGTGCATCGTTCAGATAAAAGAGGGCACTGCGATAGTGGGCACCGCGGTCGACAAACTGACCGCCGGCATCGGTCGGATTGATCTGGCGCCAGAAGACGTGGAGCA
>SLDV01000079.1 GCA_007125165.1 Geobacteraceae bacterium
GCCGATGGACTTGTGGACCTGACCAAGCTCCTTCTGGAGCTCGCGGCCACCGGCGAGACGCAACAGCCGGTTCAGTTCGGTGATGCCCTCGATGTAGAGCCGCGGCTCGACCGGCATCAGCTACCGACACCCTCGGTGACACCACCGGTGACCTGGAAACCGCCGGACACCTGGACCTGGCCGTTCACCGACGCGGACACGTTGAACGACGTCAGGATGCAGTTCCCATGCTGCCGGACGTTGCCGGTGCCCTCACCGGCATCCTAGCTGTTCTCTCGGTCGCGGTCACCACCCTGGTAATCGATCGGACCATGTATCTGGGAGCCTCAACAACCTTTGTTCGAGCCGCCGGCTACGTTGAACAGGTTGTTATTCCCGAAAATGTCCAGGCCAACGAATATCTGCAGCAAAATCGGCCACGGGTGGACTGGCAGATGATGGTGGTTGGGGGTATCTTTATCGGCGCTCTGATCTCGGCCCGTCTTGGCCGTTCAGCCAAGCTGGAAACCGTCCCACCGATTTGGAAAGAACGCTTCGGCACCAGCGCGACACTCCGCGGGGTTGGCGCCTTTATCGGCGGCATGATCCTGATGTTCGGTGCGCGCCTGGCCGATGGCTGCCCCAGCGGTCACGGGTTGTCAGGCAACATGCAATTGGCGGCCAGTGGTCTGTTGGCCCTGGTATTCTTCATGGTTGGCGGCATCATCACCGCACACCTGCTCTATAAGAAATAAGGAGGACGGCCATGGATCTCTTTTTAGGACTGGCAACAGGTATTTTGTTCGGATTCTTTCTGCAAAAAGGTGAAGTATTACGCTTTGAAAAACAGGTCGGCTTCATGCTGCTTAAAGATATGACCATCATCAAGTTTATGATGACCGCGGTGCTGGTTGGCATGGTCGGCATCTACGCCCTCCACGGCATCGGCATGATCTCCCTGAGCATCAAATCGGCCAATATTGGTGCCCTTGTCATTGGTGGCCTGCTGTTCGGCATCGGCTGGGCCATCGCCGGTTTCTGTCCCGGCACCTCCGTCGGTGCCCTGGCCGAGGGACGTATTCATGTCCTCTGGGCCATTGCCGGCATGGTAGTCGGCGCCGCCATCTTTGCCGAAGCCTATCCGCTGTTGCAACGCACCGTGCTGACCTGGGGAGCCTACGGCAAGGTAACCCTGCCGCAGATGTTGGGGGTCTCACCCTGGCTGGTCATTGCTGTTTTCATTATTGTTGGCCTGTCGGCATTCAGGTTGTTTGAAAAGAAAGGGCTGTAATGGCAGCGGCAAAAGCCGTATGATCTCTTCATGCGGACCTTTATCGCCATCGAAATATCAGCCGACATCAAAGAGCACCTCAGCGACATCGCCCGGCACCTGCGCCGGAGCGATGTCGATGCCAGCTGGATCAGGCCTGACAACTATCACCTGACCCTGAAGTTTCTTGGGGAAATCAACGAAACTCTGATTCCGCCCCTGACTGAGAAAATTGATCAGCTTTGCGAACAACACAACGCCTTTACTGCCCATCTGTATGACCTCGGATTTTTCCCTACGCCGAAACGACCGCGCATTCTTCACGCCGCCGTCAAAGAGCACCAACCTTTTACCCAAATAGCATTGCACCTTGACCGACTGGTGCAACCTCTAGGCTTTTCCCCGGAACAACGCTTTCACCCCCATATCACCCTCGCCCGGCTCAAAAGCAGCAACAACATTGACAAGCTTCGAAATCTGATGGTGAAGGCAGCACTGGATCTTCACTTTGACGTCAGTGCTGTCAGTCTGTTCTGCAGCACACTCCACCGTGAAGGGGCGCAATACGAGCCACTTTATAAACGGCCGCTAAAGGCGTGAAACCATCCCTAAAATGGTGTGCACTGTGACCAAGCACAGCCCCACCCGTTGCGATAAAAAACCGCCAAAAGCACCTTACCAGACAAACCGTTTTCCGTTAAGATTACCAACCGATCTGCAAAGTACTCACGCTCTCAACACAGCTAATGGAACAAAGATGATTAGAGGTTTGACTTTTTTTATATACCCAAAAAAGACTGTCTTAACAGGTCTGGCCGTTGTGATTGCGCTGTTATTCGGAATCGTATCCCAGACACAAGCTTTCATCGATTGTGCTCCCGGGCAGAGGTTGAACCCCGTAACTATGCGCTGTGAAGTGACTCCCGACTGTCCGGACGATGTTGAAGTGAGCGCCGATGCAGCGTGCCGGGGAGTTACCGGCAGCCCCCTGGTTCCTTCCCTGACGACCGACAGCTTCGGTTGGGGCAGCAGCGACAGCCCGGCGCTGACGAGCAGCTCAAAGGCCTCCCTCGAAATTCTCTATTTCTGGGGCATCGGCTGCCCTTTTTGCGAACGCCTGAAACCGCAACTTGAACAGCTTGCTGCAGACTACCCAGAGGTTCATCTGCGTGACTATGAGGTCTATTACGATCGTGCCAATCAGCAACGTTTCCTTGAGACCACCAGCAAATACGGAATTGATGCCCACAGTGTGCCCTTGACCTTTATCGGTGAGCGCTACTGGATTGGTTACCGGGAGCACTTTCCTGACGAAATGCGCGGCGAAACAGCAAAACTTCTCGGTTTGCACAGCGACGAACACATGGCAACAGTTTTTGAAGCAGATACCATCAGCATACCTTTGCTTGGCAACATCAATATCGGCACCATGCCCCTGTTCCTGACGACAGCCTTGATCGCCTTCGTCGATGGTTTCAACCCTTGCTCTTTGTGGCTACTGACGATCCTTCTCGGCATCCTGCTGCACACCCGCTCACGCCGCAAGATCATCATTGTCGGCCTCGCTTTTCTACTGACAACGGCGACCGGCTACGGTGCCTTCATGCTGGGGCTGCTCAATGTGTTTCTGTATGTAGGATATGTCGACTGGATCAAAATTGTCGTCGGGTTGTTAGCGTTGACTTTTGCGCTGGTCAACATCAAGGATTATTTCTGGTTCCAGCAGGGGTTAAGCTTCACCATCTCCGACAAGCACAAGCCGGGGATATTCAAACGGATGCGCAACATCATCCATCAGGATATGTCCACACTGGCCATGGTCGGAGCCACTGTCATCATGGCGCTCGGCGTGACCCTGGTGGAACTGCCCTGCACCGCCGGTTTCCCCGTCATCTGGACCAACATTGCCGCCCAGCAGGGTGCCAGCGGTATTGAATTTGCGCTGCTCTTTCTAACCTACATCGCCATCTATCTCGGTGTTGAAATCGCTATTCTGGCGACGGCGGTTATTACCCTGAAAAAAAATGTTTTCGAGGAAAAGCATGGACGTATTCTCAAGCTGATCAGCGGCGTTATCATGCTTGCACTCGCTTATGGAATCGTTTTTGCCTACGATGCCCTCAACAGTTTTGCCGGTGTGATCAGCCTCTTTGGCACTGCTGCAGCTATTATTGCGCTAGTACTGATAGTTCACCGCATCATTCTGCCACATTTCGGTATCAGCTTCGGCTCGGAGAAGTAGCCATCATCCTCTGGAAAATAGTCCCATATACTCTATAAAAAAAAGGGCCAATCATGACTTCAACCGAGTATCGTCGATTTTGTAGCGAGATGATCACCTCTCTGGTCAATGAGGCGCAGGAGAATCATCTCCATGCTGTAGATGAAAGAGCCTGGGACAGTCCTTTTATCGGCGTGGCAAGAGGTGATGATCCTTTATTTGCGGAATATAAAGAGATCATCGGCGCGGTGCATTGGACTCCGGCGGAAGCTTTTTTGCTCGCCTACCCCGAAAGCGCCGTAGCAGCAGAGGAATTACGAGTGGTCAGTTGGGTGCTACCGCAAACCGAGGCTACCCGTGCTGATCAGCGACTGGAAACGGAATTCCCCGCAAAGCGCTGGATCTTTTCACGCCATTACGGCGAGCTGTTCAACGAATGGCTGCGTATCAGGGTGCGTGATGAATTTATCAGGATGGGATTAAAAGCTCTGGCGCCGACGCTGCTACCGTTCTGGGCCTATCGCCAGACACCCCAGGCAGGGATCTGTTCCAACTGGTCGGAGCGGCATGCCGCCTATGCGGCGGGGCTCGGCACTTTTGGTCTGTCGGACGGTCTGATTACCGAGGCGGGAAAAGCCGTCCGCGTCGGCTCCGTCATCGTTGCGGCGAATATCGAGGTCACGCCGCGCCGTGCCTCCTCCCACACTGCCAACTGCCTCTTTTATGCCCGTGGCACCTGTGGCGCCTGCATCAAACGCTGTCCGGTGGCGGCGATTTCTCTGGCCGGGCACGACAAAAAAGCCTGTCACAACTACATTCGCCAGGTCACCGCCCCCTACGCCAAACAGATCAGCGGCCAGGAGGTGACCCCGTGCGGTCTGTGTCAGGTGCGCATCCCCTGTGAACACCGCAAACCTCTATAGTAAAATCGGGGACACTAAGTAAAATCGGGGACACAATTCCAATTATTTCATAATTGGTTTTGTGTCCCCGATTTTACTCCCCCCCTACGCAGCGGTTCAAAATAATCGCGTTGCCGATGGCCGCTAAAATTTTTCTGTAAAAAGGAATAGATCCGACTGGCGCGCAGCTGCAGTGCCAACTGGATCTGGGCGCGTTGCAATGCATCAGGATCAGCACCATAGCGACGCTTGAGCAGCGCCTGAATCCGGGAAAAATTCTGGATCAGGGGAAGTGTACGGATCTTTCTGCGCTCAGCCAGAAATTTCTCTCCCTGTTCACTGACGGCGAGAAGGTGCAGATAGGCAGGAGGAGCAGCGAGCAGCCGTCGCGCCATTTCAGCTTCAATGCCCAGGGAAACCATCACTAAAGCACGCTGCACGCGAGTGCGGGTGAGATGCCGCGCTTTGACGGCGCTGATCAGCCCTTCCAGATGATCAGCCTGGTCGGCGGCGGCGACCAATCGCTGTGCCAACCCTGCTTCTATCAGCCAGTAACGGCTCAAATCATCGGGCTGCAGCAATATCTGCGCGGCCAGCAGCCGATAATAGATGTCTTCGTCCAGCCCCATGTCTCTGGCAAATGTCTCTCTCAGAAGAAGGGCGACAGGATCAGGAACCAGACCGTCAATAAACTGGCCATTACGCAAACGTTGACGAATGCCGGTTGCACTGGCAATCCCCTCTTTTGCGTCGAGATCGTGATAACCGGCACCGATGCGGGTCATGGTCAGGGGCGCTATGGAACTGCCGGTTTCACCCAGAGCCCGCAGATAAGCAAGACCGAGGATATTGTTGGGGCTGGCGAGAATTTCTTGCCTGCCGGCATCCGGGAAAAGCTCAGCCAGCGCTTGCGCTCGCGCCTGGGGAAATGTGACACCGCGACGTAAAGCGGCTGAGGTACGCTGTTCAATAATGTCATGGGTGTCAGCCAGAAGATCAGCACAGCTCTGTAAGGCATTGAGGTCGCCACTTTCGCTGCCAAAACAGCAGGCATTGACCCCCAGGGCGGTGAGCGCCTGAATTGCGCCCCGGGCAAAATCCGGAGCGCTGCTGCAGGCCCAGGGCAGCGGTAATTCGACCACCACATCGACCCCGACCGCCAGGGCCATCTGGGCCCGCACCCACTTGTCCACCAGCGCCGGTTCACCACGCTGAAGGAAATGACCGCTCATAACCGCCACGGACACTTCCGCCTCTGCCAGTTCAAGACTGCGACGCAGGTGGTACAGGTGGCCGTTGTGAAATGGGTTGTATTCGGTAATTAGACCAACAGCACGCATAAGACAATAATCTCACCACAGAGGCACAGAGACACTGAGGAAAACCAATTCATATTAAGGCTAACAAACCAACCTACAGATTCCATCCTTCATTCGAGCTTCATGGAAATTCAAGATCAACCCGACCTTTGCCGGCAGCAGTCGTAAATAGGTCAACAATTGTGCCTTATGCACAGGCAAAATCTTCTCTACGGTTTTCATTTCGATAACAACCTGATCTTCTATCAGAATATCGAGGCGATAACCACAGTCAAGCATGGTTCCTTTGTATCTCAACGGTAAAACAACTTGTCGTTTATACTGAATCTGCCTCAGGCTCAATTCATGGCATAAACAGTGTTCATAGGCCGATTCGAGCAATCCCGGTCCTAATGCCTGATGCACTTCAATGGCCGCAGCAATGACCTGCTGTGTAAGTTTTTCAAAATGATATTCCATACCCCCCCTTTTTTTCAGCTTCTCAATTTTTGTATTTCTCAGTGTCTCTGTGCCTCTGTGGTAAAAACGTCTCTGTGGTTAAAATTTTACCATCATTTTTTCCGCCACCCGGTTTTCCTCCGGGGTGGTGCGGGTTTTGTAGGCCAGCACTTCAACCCCGGCCGCTACCACCTGACGCAACAGGCGTCCGTATTCAGGATCGATCTCGTCTGCTGGAGAGAAATAGCGGGCGTCGCTGCGCTGGACGAGAAAAAAGATGACACTGCGGTATCCCTGACTCAACGCTTGCTGCAATTCGAGCAGATGTTTCTGTCCACGCACCGTCACCGCATCAGGAAAACAGGCGGTCACATCATCGCAACACAAAGTAACATTTTTCACTTCGAGCAGGACTTTTTCTTCTCCTTTGGTCAGCAGAAAGTCGATGCGGCTGCCTCCGAAAGGATATTCACCACGGACACGATAACCACGAAATTCCGCGACCCACCCCTGTTGCAGGGCTTCGGCCACCAGTTGGTTGCTGCGCTGGGTATGGGTATCGACCCAGTCGTTACCTACCTGGATCAACTCCAGGGTCCAGGAGAGTTTACGTTTGGGATTCTTCGCTGCGGAAAACAACACCGGATAACCGGGGACCGCACACTGCTTCATGCTGCCGGTGTTGGGGGTATGGGCGGTGATGATAGCGCCATCGGGGCGTTCGATATCGGTCAGAAAACGCTTATAACGCCGCAACAGGGTTCCGGCAAACAGGGGTGAAGGTAGATTCATAGTGGCTCCGAGGCTGAGTTTTCTGTCATCTTAGCCAGCTATCTCCTCATTTCACAAGGGACAGATGTTGCGAAGGGGAATCGATCATCGTATATTAGTGCCTTCGATCCAACTGATTTCTCCTGTTTTTTGACGTTGTACGGGTTTACTATCCCGTACGCAATCTTGCTGCCAGCGAGGTCCTCATGCAAGACAACCTGATTCCCCGTACCGAATCCGCCTATGACTATCCGCTACTGATTAAAAACCTGTTGACCGCTCCGGCGGTCAATAACCCCAATCAGACCATCGTCTACCGTGATCTACAGCGTTTTACCTATGCTGAATTCAAACAGCGGGTGTGTCGCCTGGCCAATGCCCTGACAGCCGTCGGGGTCAAGGCCGGGGATACGGTAGCGGTGATGGACTGGGACACCCATCGCTACCTCGAGTGCTTTTACGCTGTTCCCATGCTCGGTGCTGTTCTGCATACCGTTAACATTCGCCTGTCGCCGGAACAGATTCTCTACACTATCGATCATGCCGAAGACGATTTCATCCTCGTCAATGAGGAATTCCTCCCCCTGCTGGAGCAGATCAAGGGGCGCATCGACACGGTCAAAGGATATGTTCTTTTACAGGACGATCAGAACCAACCAAAAACCAGCCTCCCTGTTGTTGGCGAGTACGAAACACTCCTGAGCCAGGCTGCTGACACCTTTGCCTTTCCTGATTTCAACGAAAATACCCGGGCGACGACCTTTTATACCACCGGCACCACCGGCATGCCCAAAGGGGTCTATTTCAGCCACCGCCAACTGGTACTGCATACCCTCGCCGGCATGGCCGCTCTGGGGAGCACCGCCCGTCAGGGGCGCCTGCACCAGGAAGATGTCTATATGCCCATCACCCCCATGTTTCATGTCCATGCCTGGGGGGTTCCCTACATCGCCACAGCCCTGGGGATCAAGCAGGTTTACCCCGGCAAGTATCTGCCCGAATTATTATTACGTCTGATTGATACGGAGAAGGTCACTTTTTCCCATTGTGTTCCGACCATCCTCCATCTACTCATGAGTCACCCTCTGTTCAAGGAGATCGACTTGAGCAACTGGAAGGTACTGATCGGCGGTGCGGCCTTGCCAAAAACCATGTGTCGGGCAGCACGAGACCGGGGCATTGACATCTACTCCGGTTACGGTATGTCGGAAACCTGCCCGGTACTGACGTTGGCTAATGTGGCTGATGACGATTTAAACGATGACGAAGAACTGGACATCCGCTGTAAAACCGGCCGCCCCATTCCTCTGGTCGATCTGCGTATCGTCGACGAGCAAATGCAGGACGTTCCCGCTGATGGTCAAAGCGTCGGCGAAATCATTGTGCGGACCCCCTGGTTGACCCAGGGCTACCTGAAAGATCAGCGCAACTCCGAAACCCTGTGGCGGGGTGGTTACCTGCATACCGGCGATGTCGCCAACCGCGATGCAAATAACTACATCAAGATCACTGACCGTATCAAGGATGTCATTAAAATCGGCGGTGAGTGGATTTCGTCATTGGAGGTCGAAGATTTTCTTGCTGCCCGGCCAGAAGTTGCCGAAGCAGCCGTCATTGGACTGCCTGACCCCAAGTGGGGGGAAAAGCCACTGGCCCTGGTGGTCAAAAAAGACTCGGCCGAGATATCCGAAAAGGAATTGCTTCATTACATTCGCGGGTTTGTCGACAAAGGGCTGATCTCAAAACAAATTGTGCTGCTGAAAATCGAGTTTGTCGACGGCATTGAAAAAACCAGTGTCGGCAAAACCGACAAGAAGTTGCTGCGAGAAAAATATCAGCAGGGATAGCTCTTCTTTTTCCCGCGGGGGATGCCCCCGCGGGATTCACCTTACACCTTCAAGACCTCATCAACCGGCACATAGTCGAGCCCGAAAGCTTCAGCTACACCTTTGCAGCAGACCAGCCCATTGACCACGTTAAACCCTTCTGCAATACCAGAATCCCGGCGGGCGACAGCTTTCCAGCCCTGGTCGGCAATTTTAAGAGCATAGGGCAAGGTGGCGTTTGTCAATGCCATGGTCGAGGTTAAGGGAACGGCCCCCGGCATATTGGCAACACAATAATGCAGTATGCCATCCACCTCATAGGTTGGGGTACCATGTGTTGTCGGGCGTGAGGTTTCAAAGCAGCCGCCCTGGTCAATAGCAACATCAACGAGTATTGCGCCTTGCTTCATCGTCGCCAACATTTCACGCGTTACCAAACGCGGGGCTTTGGCTCCATGAACCAGCACGGCCCCAATGACGGCATCAGCCTTGACGACCAGTTCTCTGATTGTTGCCGGTGTCGACATCATCACAAAGCAGTTGGCCGGCATCACTTCATCCAGATAGCGCAGGCGCGCCAGATTCTTGTCGAGAAGGTAAACCTTGGCCCCGAGCCCACAGGCCATGCGGGCGGCCTGACTGCCAACCACACCGCCACCGATAACCACAACCGTGGCCGGCTCTACCCCCGGCACCCCGCCCATGAGAATCCCGCGGCCGCCCTGGGCGCGTTCAAGATACTTTGCCGCCTGCTGGGCCGCCATGCGTCCGGCGACCTCGCTCATGGGCGTCAGCAAGGGCAAACCGCCGGCAGCATCGGTGATGGTCTCGTAGGCAATGCATACGGCTTTACGCTCCAGCATGGCCCGGGTCAATTCCTCGCCGGCAGCAAAGTGAAAATAGGTAAAGATGATTTGTCCTTCACGAATGAATGGATATTCCTGGGGCTGCGGCTCTTTCACATGCATCACCATGGCGGCTCGCGCATAAATCTGCCCCACCTCGGCGACCAGTTCAGCCCCGGCGCGCAGATAATCTTCGTCACTGAACCCGCTGCCAACACCGGCAGATTGCTCTACCAGTATCTGATGTCCGGCAGCGGTCATCACTTCGACGCCTGCCGGCGTCATGCTGACGCGACTTTCTTCCGCCTTGATTTCTTTGAGTATTCCGATAATCATCGTCACCTCGCCAGTTTAGTTCTAATTTCACCACCCGTTCGCTGCGCTCACTCGAGACACAGAGACACAGAGAACGCATAGAGGTTTTTTATGAAAACTGGTTATGCCCTTTTGGCTCCAGTAAAAGCAATAAACCTTAAAACGGCTTCTTGGACGACGAAAAACACTAAAAAGTAAGAAAAATTAGATCATTACAGTAATACAGTCATTCACCAAACAGGCTACACCATGAAGCTGCATGTCTTTAATATTCATTTCGTGTATTCCGTGTTTTCTGTGGGCAGCTTCTTTTTATGAATTTCTCAGTGTCTCTGTATCTCTGTGGTAAATGCTTTATGAGACTGAATCAATAGCTTGATTGAAGTGAATATCCAGGTAAAGAAAAAAATTGCTGAGCGATTCTGTCGCAACAAGTTGAGACAAACTGTGCGTAACACTGATTACTTCCAGAGGCTTTTCTGCTAGATTCATCCAATAACGTACCGCTTTAGTTTTCAATCTCTTTGTTACAGGATAACCGATGAAACGCATCATCCGCTTTCTCTTGCCCCTGCTGATTCTTTCAGGTGGCATCGCCATCAGTGCGGCCCTGATTGCCAGCGGCCCTGAAGCAACTCGTCAGCGCCCACAGGCCCCGCCGCCAACGGTAGAAGTCCTCACCCTCGAACCCCGCTCCTATCGCGTTCAGGTCACGAGCCGAGGCACCATTTCACCACGTACTGAAAGCACGTTGGTGGCTGAAGCGTCAGGCCGCATTATCCAGGTGTCTGACAACTTCTTCAACGGCGGTTTTTTTGAAAAAGGGGATATGCTGCTGCAGATAGATGACCGCGACTACCAGAACGCCATTATCATCGCTCGCGCCGAGGTGGCGCAGCGGCAACTGGCCCTGGCCGAAGAACAAGCTCGCAGTGAACAGGCCCGACGTGACTGGGAACAATTTCAACTTGATACGCCGCCGACACCACTGGTGTTGAGAGAACCCCAGCTTGAAAACGCCAGGGCCGCCCTCGATGCCGCCAGGGCACGGCTGCAACAGGCCGAATTAAA
>SLDV01000126.1 GCA_007125165.1 Geobacteraceae bacterium
CGCAGTTCAAAGTCGCGCAGGGCTTCACGTAGCGGCAGCTCGGTGCGAAAACACTGGATGATATCGCCACTGTTGCCACCGGACTGGCGCAGGGGTTCGGGCAGCATGCCGGGGGTGATCTCTTTGCCGGGAGCGAGAACCTGCAACCGTTCAATCAGGTTTTCCAGTTCGCGAATATTGCCGGGCAGGGGGCAGTTCTGCAACCGCTCGTAGGTTTCAATGCTGAGGTGAATAGGTTTTTTGTTGTAGCGTGCTGTGTATTTATCAATAAAATGATTGATCAGCAGGGGGATATCTTCGCGACGCTGACGCAGGGAGGGCAGGTGCAAAGGAACGACGCTGAGGCGATAAAAAAAATCTTCACGAATTCTCCCCTCTTCGCGTAATTCGTCCAGGTTGCGATGGGTTGCGGCGATCAGGCGAAAGTCCACCTTGATCGGCTTTTCACTTCCCAGGCGTCTGATGAATCCATCCTGCAGAACACGCAACAGCTTGACCTGCATAGGATGAGGAATCTCGCCGATTTCGTCAAGAAACAGGGTGCCGCCGTGGGCCTGTTCCAGATAGCCGCGACGCCCCTGCTCAGCGCCGGTATAGGCGCCTTTTTCTGTGCCGAACAGTTCAGATTCGAGCAGGGTTTCGGGGATGGCGCCACAGTTCACCTTGACCAGGGGCCGGTCACGTCGGGAACTGGCCTGATGAATGAAGTTTGCTGCCAGCTCCTTGCCGGTACCACTTTCACCCTGAATCAGGATGGTGACGTCAGTAGCGGCGGCCGTCTGCGCTGCGCTCAGGAATTTCCGCAACGCCGGACTGTCGCCAATGATCCCCTGCGGGTGTGTGCGCCGGCGCAGATTCTGGTTTTCCGCTTCGACCTGTTTGAGGTGAAACAGTCGCTCAAGCTTGAGTAACAGAAGTTCGGTGCGAAAGGGTTTCGGCAGATAATCGTAGGCCCCCTTTTTGAGGGCGTCAACGGCGGCCTCGACCGTCGCCTGGCCTGTCATCATCAGCACCGTGCAGTCAGGTTGCTGATCCAGCAACAAATCCAGCAATGACATGCCGTTAACATCCGGCAGGCGGATGTCGAGCAGGGCCACCAGAAACGGTTGTTGCGCAATGGCATCGGCAGCCTGCTGGCCGTCTTTAGCCGGAGTAACATGATAGTCTTTGTCGGTGAGGACTTCGGTCAGCATGTCAAGATGAACCAGGTCATCTTCTACTAGAAGGATTGTTTTTTTCATGCCTTGGTATCCATTGGACAATGACAGGGGATTGCCAGAGTGAAAACGGTCCATTCTGCCATTCGTTCAAACGTGAGGGTGCCGCCATGTTTTTCGGCAATGCCTCTGGAGATAGCAAGACCCATGCCGGAACCCTTGCCTGCTTCCTTGGTGGTGTAAAAGGGGGTAAATATTTCACCGGCAACTTCGTCGGGTATCGGCGGGCCGGTGTTGGCGACACTCAGCACGTAGTGCCCCCGTCCGAGACCGGCCCGCAGCTTGATATTGCCGGAGTCACACATGTGATTGCTACAGGTGGCATCAATGGCATTCAGTACCAGATTGAGGACCACCTGATGGATTTTGTCGCGGTCGATGACCAGTGTTGTTGGTGGACAGCAGTTTTCACTGGTCAGTCGGCAATTCGTGTTCTTGATGGCCATGAGGGCAAACGCCTCAATATCTTCAAAAAATGTCTGGCTGTGAATTTGCTTTGGAGTCATGGTGCCGGCTCGGGACAGATCTGAGAGTTGACCGACAATGCGCCCGATACGTTCGATGCTCTGGCGGACCAGTCCGGCATAACGCTGCACCTGGGGTCCACCTTTTTGCTCAATCTGATAGAGGGCTCCTTCGATGCCGGCCAGGGGATTGTTGACTTCATGGGCAACGCCGGAAACCAGGCGACCGATGGCGGCTATTCGTTCGTTTTCGAGCATCCGATTGATGGACTCGGTCCGTTCGGCTTCACTGGTCTTAAGGCGTTCAAGCATGGCGAGAAAGCTTTTTTGCAGTTCACCAATTTCATCATTGCGGAGTTGACGAATTGTGGGCGATTCGAGGTTTTTTCCTACTTTTTCCATGTCCTTTGTCAGCGTCAGTATGGGTCGTGCCAACCAGGTTCCGATTAACCAGTAGATGACCAGAGCGCAGACAGAAAATATGGCAGAAAAGATGATTATTTGACGTTCAAGACTGGCCATTTCCATGTAGGCAGGTTCCATCGAAATGCCGACCCTCAGGGAGCCCCAGCGTTTACCGGCAATGGTCAGGGGCATGGCCAGATCGGCAACACGTTCACCATTCAGCAGAATGTCTGTCTGGGCGAAACTGCTGGCGTTGAGGGCTGCGGTACTTAAGGGATCTGTATAGATCCTGCCATATTCGGCAAAGTGATTATGGGCCAGGACACGGCCATTCTCATCCAGGACAATAGCGTAGCGGGTCTGCAGGCGCGGGTTCGTCATGATGTCACTGACAAAGTCATCCAGTAATCCCCCTTCGCGAATAATGCCAAGCTCTTCGTAGATCAGCGCGTTGATTAGCGGAATGGCCATGGTCGAGACCAGCATCTCACCCTCCCGGGTAAGAGAGCTGAGCAGAGATCTGTATTCTCTCTGCCAGGTCCAGCCACCCCAGATAGCAGAGGACCCCAGCGTGAGGATGACGGCAACCACCATAAAACGTGCCCGCAGACTGAAAAAAGGCATCAGTGGCACCCCAGACCACAACCCACCATGTTGTTGCGGGCAAGATCAAAAATCAGTTGGTAGTCGTCCGTTTCTGCGGTGGTAAAGCCGTGGGCAAATTCAGGGTCCCACATGATCAATTCCTGCCCGAAGCGCGGGTCGTCCGGGTCGATAGCCAGCAATGCCATTTTCAGGGCGGCTATGAGGTCTTCCGGAACGTCTTTGCGGACAACAATAGGCACCGCCGGAATCGGGTCGGAGATGGATAAAAAGCGCAATCCATGCTCGCGGTAGCGGATGGCAACAACATCCTTGACCGCACCGGCGTCCGCCGTGCCCTTAAGCACTGCCTTGGCGACGGCGTCATGGGATTCCATATGCTCATAGGAATCAAAATCATCAAGTTCGATGCCGGCGCGCTGGAGATGATGATGAGGAATCAGCTTGCCCGAGGTTGAGTGATAATCGCCGAAGGCAAAGCGGGCTCCCTTCAGGTCCGCAAGGTGTTGTACAGAGCTGTCTTCACGGACGATGATAATGCTGTGGTAGTAAGGGGAACCATCAGCGTTTAAGGGCTTGAGAATCGGGATAGCGCCGATTTTCGCGTGGGCTTCAGCAAAGGTGACATCCCCCAGAGAGGCGACCGGAGTAGTGCCGTCAAGGACATATTGAACCGCCTGATGGTAATTGCGGGAAAGCTTCAGTTCGAAACGATACGGCGTGTTGGCAGTCAGATAGTCCATCATCGGTTGATAGGAACGATACATGATGATCGGATTGTAGCGCGGGATGACGCCGAAATAGACCACGGGTTTGTCGGTTGCTGCCGGTGTTCGGGTAAAAACCGGGGTGGTCGTAAAAAACAAGGTCACCAGGATGATGCTGAAGATAACAGGATTTTTCATGGCAGGATTTGCCTCCGACAGCTGGATGGCGAGGTATTTAAAAGAGCACTTAATTTTCGTACCCGATTCTAGCAGGAGTCGTTGTTAAAAACAGGTTTTTTTGCCAATAACTTTTTTGTCCCTTTTCTTGACTATGTGATCAAAATCGGGCGAAAGTTACTTTTTGTTTCAAAAGCAGTTTATGAATCAGGTGGATGGCGATGATCAACCAAAAAAAGGTTAAATCTCCGGCCAAAATCAACCTGTGTCTGCATGTGCTGGGACGTTATGAAAACGGGTACCATGCATTGGCGATGGCGATGCAGCGTGTTGATTTGTGCGATGATATCCGTATCCGTGTTACTGGATCTGGTGGAGTAAAAGTCAGGTGTGAAGAGTTGGCGCTGGCTCCAGGTGAGGACAATATTGCTGCCCGGGCTGCTCGTTTACTCCTTGCCGAGGCGCAAGTCGCTGCCGGTGTTGAGATACAGATTGATAAGCGGATACCGGTCGCTGCCGGCCTTGGCGGCGGCTCATCAAATGCCGCGACCGTGCTGCTGGCGTTAAACGATATGCTTGATCTGCGCATGGATAATAGCCGGTTGCTGAGACTGGGCGCGCAACTCGGAGCCGATGTTCCTTTTTTCATTTTTCAACGACCGGCCTGGGCGACAGGCACCGGGACCGATCTGTCCGCATTGTCTGTTTTGCCCGAGGTGGCGTACCTGTTGGTTAATCCGGGAATCGCTGTATCAACGGCCGAAGTTTATCAAAGTTTACAGTTGACAAAGGGCGGTGAACTGGCTAACCTTCCGAGGTTTTCTGTTGTGACCAGGGCTGATCTGTGTGCGGCGTTGCACAATGATCTGGAGAAGGTAACCCTGGCGCGCTATCCGCTCTTGTCGCGGATCAAACAGCAACTGCTTGAGGCGGGTGCCCGCGGGGCGCTCATGTCCGGTAGTGGGGCGAGCCTGTTCGGTGTGTTTGATTCACTGGAGCACGCGCAAAAAGCAGCCAATGAGCTGGCAATGGAAACAAACTGGTGGGTTTGCCCGGTTTCGCCGATGTAAGAGGCTGAAAATCGGAAAAACAGATCGGTTGTTGTGTTTTTTATTTATAAGTCGCCGGTTTTTGCCGGCTTCGTTTGTTTTGCTACAGCGATTTATTGTTGGGGCGTCGCCAAGCGGTAAGGCACCGGATTTTGATTCCGGCATTCCCAGGTTCGAATCCTGGCGCCCCAGCCATTTATACAAGGTTTCGAAAGTATCGCCACCAGATGATATGGATGAAGGGTTTTGACTCGTGGGTATGATCAAAGTTTTTACCGGCAACTCCAATGAGCCCCTGGCTCATGATATCTGCCAGCACCTTTCGGTAAACCTCGGCAACGCCAAGGTCAAGACCTTCTCCGATGGTGAAGTTCTGGTCGAAATCAACGACAATGTGCGTGGTCGCGATGTCTACGTTATCCAGTCAACCTGCTCGCCGGCGAACAATAATCTGATGGAACTACTGGTCATGACGGATGCGCTGAAACGAGCATCAGCCGCGCGGATCAATGCGGTCGTTCCCTATTTCGGCTATGCTCGGCAAGACCGCAAGGTTGCACCGCGGGCACCGATTACAGCCAAGCTTGTTGCTGATCTTCTTTCCGTTGCTGGTATTGACCGCTTGTTGACGATTGATCTGCATGCTGGTCAGATTCAGGGTTTTTTCGATATTCCGGTTGATCATCTGTATGCCGCACCGGTTATGCTTGATGAAATCCGTCGCCTGAATCTCGGTGAACTGGTCATCGTTTCGCCTGATGCCGGGGGTACTGAGCGTGCGCGCGCTTTTGCCAAGCGACTGGATGCCGGCCTGGCTATAATCGACAAACGCCGCAGTGGTCCCAACGTGTCGGAAGTCATGCATATTATCGGCGACGTTAGGGGCAAGGTTTGCGCTATTGTCGATGACATGATCGATACCGCCGGTACTCTTTGTACGGCAGCAACGGCATTACAGAGCCAGGGCGCTACCGCCGTCTATGCTTTCGCTACCCATGGCGTATTGTCGGGCCCGGCCCTGGAACGAATAACGGAGAGTCCGCTCAAAAAAGTTTTCGTTACGGACACTATTCCGATTCAGGAAAAGCTTGAAAAGTGCGATACCCTGAAAGGGGTGTCGGTCAGCTATCTACTGGCTGAAGCGATTCGCCGCATTCACAATGCCGAATCAGTCAGTTCGCTGTTTGTATAAATTATTAACAACAGTTTTGTAGAGAAATTCCCAATCAACATGGAGGATAAATAGATGGTTCAGGCTCAGGTTACATTGGAAGTTGAAGCTCGTGAGCATGCAGGCAAGGGGTACGCACGGCGAATGAGAGCAGCAGGAAGAGTTCCCGCTGTGGTTTATGGCAAGGGTATGGAAACGACAAGGATTTCTATTGATCCCAAGGATTTACAGAAAGCGATTTCCGGCGAAGCCGGATGGAATACGCTGATTTCCTTGTCGGGGGCTGGACTTGATAATAAAGTTGTTGTACTGAAAGATGCGCCGGTGCATCCCTTACGGCGTGATACCCTTTGTGCTGACCTGTACGCGATCAATCTGACCCAAAAAAGTTACTTTATGGTGCCCGTTAATGCCCTGGGTATCTCCAAGGGACAGAAAGAGGGTGGTTCAACTCAAGTGATCAGAAAAGAGCTTGAGGTGATCTGTCTGCCCACTCAGGTGCCCCAGTCCATCGATATCAATGTCGAAAAACTGGAGATTGGCGATACCGTCCATATTGAGGATGTCGTTGCTCCTGAAGGGGTTGAGTTTGTCCACGAGGTCAACTTTACCGTTATTACCGTCATTGGCCACAGCCCCGAAGAAGAAACAGACGCCGAGGCAGAAGCTGTAGCAGAAACTGACGAAAGCGCTGACGAATAAACCGGGAAGGTTTACGGTCATAACAGGTGAAATTACTCGTCGGACTCGGCAATATCGGCAGTGAGTATGCAGCAACCCGACACAATATCGGGTTCATGGTAGCAGAGCGAATGGCCAGCCGCTCCGGCATTGCGCTGAAAAAAAAAGGCTATATGGGGCTGTACGGAACGGGGTCGATTGCTTCTGAGCAGACCACTATCATTCTGCCTCAGACCTATATGAATCGAAGTGGTGCATGCGTTCAGGCTGTCAGCAGTGCTTTGAGGGTTGATCCGCCTGATATTCTGGTGATTCATGACGATCTTGATCTTCCTTTTGGACGCATGAAGATCAGCAAGGCAGGAGGACACGGTGGTCACAACGGCATCCGCGATATCATTGAGGCTTTGGACCGCCGCGATTTTGTTCGTTTGAAAATTGGTATCGGCAAGCCGGAGTGGGGTACGGTGACCCATCACGTTCTCGGGCGTTTCAATTCAGCGGAACAGATGAAATTGTCACTGTTGCTGGATGCGGGAGCGGATGCGGCCGAAGCGGTTATCATTGACGGGGTTGTTAGTGCTATGAACAAGTTTAACAGCTACAACCTGGACGAGAATCTTTAAACACTCATTACGAAAGAGGCGAAACAGATGCAACTGCAAATGTGGGCCCCCATACTGGGGGTAATCGGTTTTGTGATCGCACTGGTGATCTACAACAATGTAAAAGCTCAACCGGTCGGCAACGACAAGATGCGCGAGATATCCGAAGACATCCACAACGGCGCCATGGCTTTTTTAAGCCGTGAATATCGCGCTCTGGCGGTTTTTATCGTCGTCGTGTTTATTTTGATCGCCGTTGCCATGAGTATCCACAGTGCCCTGGCCTTCCTCGGTGGCGCCCTGTGTTCCATGACATGTGGATTTGTCGGCATGAAGGCAGCGACCCGTGCCAACGTCAGAACATCGGAAGCTGCCCGTGCCCATGGACAGGCCCGCGCCCTGGAGATATCCTTCAACGGTGGTGCTGTCATGGGTCTTGCCGTGGCCTCTCTTGGTCTGGTAGGTGTTGGCGTGGCGTTCATTTTCTACGGTGGTGATGTTGAGAGCGCCAAGAACATCAGCGGTTTTGCCATGGGTGCGTCATCCATTGCACTTTTTGCTCGTGTTGGTGGCGGCATATATACCAAGGCCGCCGATGTCGGTTCTGACCTGGTTGGTAAGGTTGAAGCGGGCATTCCTGAAGATGATCCTCGTAACCCAGGTGTTATTGCCGACAACGTCGGTGACTGTGTCGGCGATACCGCGGGGATGGGTGCCGATATTTTTGAGTCCTATGTTGGCTCTATTATTGCGACCATGGCCATTGCTGCTGCTGCCGGTCCTGACCTGCTGCTCAAACTGGGCTCCAATGCCAATGTCCAGGCTGCTGCCATGCTGCTGCCATTGGCTCTGGCGATGATCGGGCTGGTTTTCTCGGTCGTGGGAATTTTCTCCATGCGCGCCCTTAAAGGAATGGATCCAGCAAAAGCGCTGCACTACACGACATTTGTTGCTGCCGCTGGATTTCTCGTGGTCGCGTTCATCTATATCAAGGTGGCAGGGCTGACCTCGGGAATTTTCTGGGCTATCCTGGCCGGTACCCTCGCTGGCATCGCTATTGGTCAGATTACCGAATACTACACTGCTCGTGGTCCGGTAAGGCGTATTGCTGACGCCAGCAAAACCGGCCCGGCAACCAACATCATCCACGGCCTGGCTGTTGGTCTTGAGTCGGCAGTTCTGCCCGTCCTGATCATTGCTTTTACCATCTTTGTTGCCAATGCTTTTGCCGGTCTGTACGGAATCGGTATTGCGGCTGTGGGGATGCTGGCTACCGTCGGTGTGACCATGACGGTCGATGCCTACGGTCCGATTGCCGACAACGCCGGCGGCATTTCAGAAATGGCTGGGTTGGGTCCGGATGTGCGTAAAATCACTGACGGCCTTGACGCTATTGGCAACACCACAGCAGCTATCGGTAAGGGCTTTGCCATTGGTTCGGCTGCTCTGACTGCTCTGGCTCTTTTTTCCGCCTATGCGACCACTGTCGGACTCGAATCTATCAACCTGATTGAGCCGATGGTCGTTATTGGTTTGCTGATTGGCGGTTCTTTGCCTTTCTTTATCGGCGCACTGACCATGACCAGTGTTGGTCGAGCTGCCGGTGCCATGGTTGATGAGATCCGTCGTCAGTTCCGTGAAACGCCGGGCCTGCTCGAGGGCAAGGAAGGTGTCAAACCCGATTCCCAGAGATGTATTGATATTTCTGCCAAGGCCGCTCTTAGAGAGATGATCCTGCCCGGGGTTGTTGCTGTTGCCGCGCCGGTTCTGGTCGGTTTTATCCTTGGTACGGAAGCTCTCGGCGGCATGCTTGCCGGCGCCACCCTGGCCGGGGTTCTGCTGGCACTGTTCATGTCCAACAGCGGTGGTGCCTGGGACAACGCCAAAAAATTCATTGAAGGTGGTCAACTTGAAGGTGAAGGCAAGGGTGGAGAAGCCCATGCAGCTGCCGTTATTGGCGACACGGTTGGTGATCCTTTAAAGGATACTTCCGGGCCCTCAATGAATATTCTTATCAAGCTGATGAGTGTTGTAGCGCTGGTTATTGCTCCACTGCTCATCTGACACTCGGTATAACAAACAAGGTGATCGGATAGCCGAAGCGTCTGCTTCGGCTATCCTTTTTTATGCGAAACTTTTCGGCATGGGAAAAATATCCCCATACTGGTGAATGACAGGTGATCGGGTAATTTGTTATGGGGTTTAAATGTGGAATTGTCGGTCTTCCTAATGTCGGAAAATCGACCATCTTCAATGCAATCACGTCTGCCGGGGCTGAATCTGCCAACTATCCATTCTGCACCATTGAACCGAATGTTGGAATGGTTGCCGTACCGGACCCTCGCCTCAACATTCTTGCGGCGCTGGTTAAACCGAAAGAAATAATTCCAACAATGATGGAGTTTGTCGATATTGCCGGGCTGGTGAAGGGGGCGAGTCGCGGCGAAGGGCTCGGCAACCAGTTCCTTGGTCATATCCGGCAGGTCGATGCCATTGCTCATATTGTTCGCTGTTTCGAGGATGATAATGTTGTTCATGTGGATGGCAGTATCGACCCGCTGCGAGACATCGAAGTGATTCAAACGGAACTGAATCTGGCTGATCTGGATACAATCGAGCGGCGTATTGTAAGAAATGCCAAGCAGGCAAAAAGTGGTGACAAAAAGCTCCAGGCAGAAATTGCCGTGCTGGAAAAAATCTCCGCAGCACTCAATCAGGGGTTGCCGGCACGTTCGGTGGCGCTTGAAAACGACGAAAAAACATTGATCAGGGAACTTCACCTGATCACCATCAAGCCGGTTCTTTATGTAGCCAACGTTGCTGAAAATGATCTTGCCGGCGACCATCCGTTCGTAACGCGAGTACGGGATCATGCTGCGGCAGAAGGAGCGGAGTTCCTGACCTTGTGCGGCAAAATTGAGGCGGAAATTGCTGAGCTTGATAAGAATGAAAAGGTGGAATTTCTCAATGAACTCGGACTTGATAGCTCCGGGCTCGACCGCATGATTCACGCCGGCTATCTCTTGCTTGGTCTGATCACCTATTTTACCGCCGGCCCCAAGGAGGTGCGTGCCTGGACAGTACGCGCCGGTGTGACCGCTCCCCAGGCGGCGGGGATCATTCACAGTGACTTTGAAAAGGGTTTTATCCGCGCAGAGGTCACTGCCTACGATGATTATCTCAACGCCGGAGGTGAAGCGGGTGCCAGAGAAAAGGGATTATTGCGTCTGGAAGGGAAAAACTATCGGGTGGTTGATGGCGATGTCATGCACTTTCGTTTTAATGTTTGAGCCGATTTGTTAACATTATTATTGTGCGCCCTGCATTCTGCTTTGACTCTGCCAGATTAAGAGATAAAAATTCTTGTAATAAGGGAGTTTACGTGATATTAAGTTTTGTTTCTTCGGGCTCTTGGGGAGTCCGTTTCATTCCTTGTTCCGGGGTTGTTCCCGGGGCTGTAAATCCGAAAGGGGTAAATGCTCAATGAGAAATTATGAGTCACTCTACATTGTTCATCCGGAAGTTGTCGGCGACGAGCTGACCGCGCTGGTGGACAAATTCCAGAAAATTCTTGGCGATACCGGTGCTGAGATAGTCAAGCTCGACAACTGGGGCGTGCGCAAGCTGGCTTACCCAATTAAAAAAGTGGAGCGTGGCAGCTATATCCAGGTGTTGTTCAGTGCTGCACCTGAAGTTGTGGCTGAATATGAACGTCGTCTGCGTCTTGATGAGCAGATCCTGCGTTTTTTGACCGTGCGGTTGGATCGTGAATTTGCAGCGGAACCGGTTGAGCCCGCAGCAAATACATCTGCACGTGATGATGACGAAGATGATGACGACGAAGACGAAGACGAA
>SLDV01000022.1 GCA_007125165.1 Geobacteraceae bacterium
CTCGATCTGGACCTCTGCTGCCTGCAAGCGGATCTGCAGTTCATGTGCGGTCAGAGTAATGTCTGCCTGCAATTCACTAACGGCGAAGGCCGAGTTGGGCGGGAGAGGGTTGTCCAACCCGATAATGTCCAGCCAGTTTGAGAGTTGTGCGTGGTTTAAATGATCAAGGTTGATTGTGCCGCCAATGGAACCCTGATTTACCAGTGACAATCGGAGCGGAGATGTGAGCAAGGGGGTGTCGTCTATGGTCAGACTTGTCAGCCGTAGTTCCGGCGCCGGATCTGCGTGGGTTTGGCCCGTTGCCGTCAGGATGAGGGTAGGGTCTTCACCGATTTTAAGCTTGAGGTCAGCGGTGCCGAAGGGGGCTTTTTCCATCCTGTAGTTGAGGGAACGGATCGGCAGATGCCAATGTTCGCGATGGAGGTCAATTTGAGCATCAAGAATTTCAACCAGATTGATCTGCAGAGCGGGAAGTTTTCTGGTAAATTCTTCCTGCGTCGGAGTAGCGGAAACGTCAGGCAGATTCAGGCGCAGTTGTGGCCGCAGCAACTGTAACCCCTCAACTTTGCCGGCGAGTAATTCGTTTAGAGAAAATTGGACGGACAAGGTTGGGATGTTCAGTTCATAAATTTTTTCGTCCGTGATGAACAGACCGTTGATAATTAGGTGCTTAAAACTCAAGTCGAGGTGGTTGATGGTCACGGTTGCGCCAATGGTACGACTCAAGATCTTTTCAAGGTAGCCAGTGCCGTAACGATTGATCAGTGGTGTACGATAGCTCCACAGGACTGCAACCAGCATCAGGCACAGTACAATGAGCAGGGTGCTGCCGTGAAACATGAAGGGACGGCGGTGGTTGTTGTTCTGAAGCCTGGTCATGGATAGACGCCCTTGGTTACGACATGATGCTTGCCGCGAAAGACTGAGATAAAAAGCGCCCCCGGGGTGATGTTTCCAGGCACGACTTCCTTAGCGGAAAAATGACAGGCCCAGGCGGAACGTTTCGATACGTTCCTGATAATCGATCAGGCTTTCCGCCAGGCTGTTACTGTATTGCAGGTGCAGATAGACATTCAGGTTGTTGCCGAGCAGACGGTCAATGGGGTAGGTCAGGTCGGTCTGCACCGAGGTGCCTTTGCGGGCAAAGCGCAGGTTGGTGGTCAGCATCAGGCTATGCGCTCTGCCGATGCGGGTTTCAAGGCCAAAATAGCCCCGATAATCGGCCAGGTCCGGGTTGGTGTTATTGTTGTTGTTGACATAGGCAAGAAACTTGGGACTGATCATCAGTCCCAGCTTTGATGCTTTATGGTAAAAAACCGCCACCGGTTTGATGTAGACATAATTCGTACTGCGCGAACCGCTACCGTCACGACCATTGGATTCATGAATCAGGCCGGTACGCAGAAAAAACCCCGCCATTCGTTCCGATCGGTTTAAGTTGTTTGTTTGAAACATGATTTGCGGTTTGTAGCTGGTGTCACTGAAGGGGACGGAGTCAGAGGACAAATCCCAGAAAGATGTTTGTGTATAGGCGAAATACAAGTCTGAAAGCCATGGATATTTCTGACTTAATGAGCCGCTGGGATTCAGAATGCGGTACTTGAAGCTGAGCTGAAATTTACTCTCGGAGGGGTCACCGCCGACCAGAAAATAGATGGGCTCATAGGTAAAAAGATCAGCGACGTAAGACTGATAAAGAGATTCCATATCTGTCAGGGAACGATAGGAAGCAGCATCGATGGCATTGTCGTTGTCGCTAGCAAGTAGATGGGAAGCGGGCAGTACCTCGATAACTGTTGCCGATGCACCCTCCTCATTAATACGGACCTGCAGCGATGCAGAGAAGTCACGAGGTAGAACCATCTCATATTCCTGGCGGTAAAAGTTGTCAGGGGGCAGTTCAATCGTTTGCTCGGGTGTGGCGCCCTGGGCGCGAATCAGGCGGGTCGCCCCACTGGCAGTGCTGAGTTCCATCATCAATGACTTGGGCGGTTCCAACTGGATACTTTCAGAGAGTTCATTGTGGTAATAAATGAAGAAGGAGACAGGTTCACCGGCAGTCATTTCCTGTTGCGGGAAGTGAAGTAATGATGACACTCGGTTTGTAGCGCTCGCATTACCGTTGAAGATCAGGATGCACAGCAATAGCAGGGTACATGGACGCAGGAAGAAAAATCTGTGAAAAGGTTGCATAAAGGGCGGTCCCAATCAGTGAGAGTGATTTGTCAGAAACTTTCGCTCTGTTCAGTCGTTGCCTTGATCAGCATCAGGGTCAGGTCGTCGTCGTAGGTACGATCACCACGAAACAGGTCGAGTTCGGCGAAGATGTTCGCGGCGATCTCTTCTGCAGAAAGGTGCGCAGACCGGTAAAGGACATCGCACAGTCGTTTTGTGCCAAACATATCTCCGGCAAAATTATGGGTTTCCCAGATGCCGTCGGTACCGATCAACAGAATATCTCCCGGATTAAAATGAACAACAGGCTCCATTTCGTATTCGCTTTCGGCAAGAATTCCCATAGGAATACCGGAGCTTCCAAGCTCTTCGATGTGTCCGCCGGACTCTTTCGAACGATACAGAAAAACTGGGGCCTGTCCGGCGGAAACCCAGTCGAGGGTACGCTGTTCCGGATTCAGGGTGCCGAAAAAAAGAGTCATGAAGCCGGAGTCATCAATGGAATAGCACAGGTCATAGTTGATTTCGGCGATCAGACGGGAAGGATCTCCGGCGTATTGATCGATCAGGGCGCGGAGCATGCCGCGGGCAGTAGCCATCACCAGGGCAGCGCCGATTCCGTGACCTGACACATCTCCCACAACCAGGCCCAGAGGAGAGTTGTTGCTACTGCCTAAGGGGATAAAATCGTAATAGTCGCCACCTGTTTCGTCGCAGTAGCGGCTGATACCGATCAGCTCAAAGTTGTCACATTGCGGGTTTTCTTGTGGTAGCAGTTGCTGTTGAATCTCTTTTGCCAGAGCGAGGGATTGCTTGAGCTTTTCCCGTTCTTCCAGGCGGCAGCCAAGATCGTTAAAGATGTTACCAAGGTGCTGGAGCTCGTCACCGGTGCGGATATCAACCCGGGCATCGAATTTCCCCTGAGTGAGCTGTTGTGCAGCCGCAGTCAGTTGCGTAATCGGGTCGGTGACCTTGCGCGCCTGGCGCAGAGCCACAAGGACAGCGACAAGCACGGCAACAAGGGTCAGTATGGCACTGGCAGACAAACCAAGGGTTATCTGTCGATTGACTGATTCTTGTGCCCGTGCTGCCGGAGCAATAACACGTTCATAGGGGACCATAACCAGGGGGAAGGGCGCATCTGCCTGGCGCGATCCATAGGCCCAGAGAAGCTCTTCCCCATAATAGTTGATTTTGCGGACGGCTGATCGTCCTGACATGATGTCAGCAGCAACGAGATAAAGCTGAGGATCCCCCAGGTCGATGAATTCGCGTTCAACGGGCAGAGACCAGTGCTGGGATGTGGCATCCGGTTGGTTCTTCAGAAGAATTTCAAGTTGCGAACGACTGTCAGGCTTGCCAGTAAAGCTTACCACCATACTTTTGGTAACGTCTGCCCATTCTGTCGGAATATTCCAGTCGCTGAAGAGTTGGAGATAATCGATATCCAATGCGGTGACACCGTAAAGCTCTCCGTCAGGGGAATGCACCGGTTGAGACAAGGTCAGAATCAGGGACCCGGTGGTGACATCGGTCAGGATCTGCTGGGTTGTCTGATTGTCACGAACGGCGCTGGTGTACCATTGACGCTTGCGCGGATCATAGTCGGCGGGGTATCCCCCTTTGCCGGGGAAGCTTGAATGGATGCCGGTTTCCAGTGCGGTGTACTGCCATAAAAAGAGGCCGGGCTCAATCCGGTGCAGAGACTTGTAGATGTCGGTCATGTGACTTAAACGCTGAATCTGATCACTGACATTGTCAAATTGCGTCTGCTCGGCAAGAAAAAAAACCTGATGGTTCCAGGAGATGGACATCGGGTTGAGAGTGCCGTCGGGGGCGAGCCGCATGTGCCCCAATGACAGAACCATGTCCGTAGGCTGCCGCTGGGGGTCATCAAAGTCGGTAGCCAGATAAATTTCACGATGGCTGGTCGCGTTTTCCGTAGAAAGGGCCTGTTCTACCGCCTGAGCCTGGGCCTGGAGGGCAAAACGGGCCATGGCATGATCGCGCCGGAGAATGCGGCCGTAATCATCGACCAGCATGTGCAGCAGATTGACAGCGTTGTCGTTAATGAGTGTATGGGTATCTTGGGCCAGTTTGTTGCCGTAATAGGTCACCAGGTTTCGTTGCGCAATGAAGCTCAACCCCAGCGGGACAAGGGCAATGATCAGCAGCAGGAGCAGCAACTTGGTGCGAAAGCTCATTCCGTTGAAGATCCTTTCGTAGGGGCCGTCACCTTGATGGTGACTGTACAGCGAATATAAACAATATGTTGAGTATGGCTACTCTTTAAGCCAGCCGGTTATTTTTTTCATTTCTGCCGGCCAGTACTCAGACAGTCGCATCTCCAGAAAAGATTTTAACAGACTGTCAAATAATTGCTCCCCTTCTTCTATTGCCGCAACTTTTGTCAGAAAGGCCGCTTCTGCTTCGGCAACAGGGTCGCTTTGCGGGTCCGCTTCCGGTCGCAGCATCGGTGTGAGAAAATTACCGAAAGCAAAGCGCTCCCCCTTCAAGGTCAACTTCCAGGCACGATCGTCATCCTGACGCAAATGAAGGGTTGCTTCCTCTATCTCTTTTCCGTGGGAAAGAGCGGTTTTTACTTCCAGAAAATGATCCTGTGGACCCGCGACCACAATTCGTTGAATGCCTTCCTGACCGCCGCCGATCAGGACCAGGCGGTTATCAAGGAAGGCATGGAAAGGTTGTTTTTTGAGTAATGGACCAGGAACAGTCACGCCATAGAGAGAGTCGGTATTGAGGGTGCGATAAAAGAGCCAGAAGAAAAAGTCGGTTCCCAGCCAGCGATTGGCTTCGATCAGATCCAGGGTGCTGTCGGTCTGTGCTTTATTGGCGCTGCCAAGTGCTGTTTGCAGCTCTTGCGGCAGAACCTGATTGGCCCGTTCAAGTGGCGACAGCAAGTGCAGTCGCAGCCCGGGAAAGGTTTGATGAAAGAGGCTTTGAAAACTGTCGAGACTGTTTTTTCCCAAAGAACAGAAACGGATCAGGTGGTGTCTGGTGTCCCAGACCAGATTGACGACAGAAGGAGTCGGCAGTGTGCGCGCCAGGAGAACCTCCCGGGCCTGATCACGCAACTGTTCGCGCTGGGACTTGGGAACCCGATGATAGGTCGGGTGAGCTGCCAGGAACTGTTCGCACAGGTGGGCAAAATGGCGCTTCAGCAGTGCGGCCGGAACCCGGCGACGATCCTGGCGCAGACTGAAACACAGGTAATGGTCTCTCCAGCTAGAGTGTGGTGCGGCAAAGTCACCGCAGTCTTCATCCCCAAACTCAACCCAGCCGGTTGACAGTTCGTCCGCAGATTGCTCAATAGAGCGGAACGCTTCTGCCGCAAGTTTGTTGCGGATCTGCTCATCGTTATTCTGATCATATTTTTCAGCACCCTTGACCTGGAAATAGCAGATACTGGTGGAGGCGGAAAGAAATCCCATACTAAATGTCCTTATGAATTAAAAAGAAGTGGTTGAATATTTTATCCGCCGGGGACGAATGTTAACAGGCGGGAATATTGTTGAGGTCAGTGATGATAGTAGTAATATTGGCCGCTGTAGTCCTTGCGGTATCTGCGGTTGTGCTCGGCCAGTTGGCTGAGGAGATCCTGGAGCTTGTTGTGATCAAAGAAGTCTTGTTCAACGAAGTATTCTCCCATCTGCCGTTGCCGGGCCCGTTGATGAAATAACAGAGTGCGGACCTGAAGTGATGTCAGCAGGCCAAGCCGCTCTGCTTTTTCTCCGAAACGCAA
Source organism: Geobacteraceae bacterium (assembly GCA_007125165.1). Classification (GTDB taxonomy): domain Bacteria; phylum Desulfobacterota; class Desulfuromonadia; order Desulfuromonadales; family Geopsychrobacteraceae; genus Pelovirga. Next base: position 5,939 of record SLDV01000022.1, read on the forward strand.
TGGCTTGCCACCTTGTGAAATGATCTGTCGGATGTGGCTGTCATTCAACCAGCCCCAGCGTTTGGCAATTTCACCAATCTGTGGTCGTTGACGGCGCTGCCAGGTAATAGCGGAAATCAGGTCCTTGAAAGAGACAATGCCAAGATAATAGAGGAATAATCCAAACTGCAGCGGATAGGGGGGCAGACCGCAAGATTGCTGCCGTGAACTGCGGGTATCTTGTGAAGGTCTGGTAGCAGGTTGTCTTCGATAAGAATCGGTCGTTTTCCAGAACAGTTTATTGCTCTTGCGCAGCTTCAGGAAGGTCTGGATAGTCTGATGGGCCTGGTTGAGATCCTGAAACAGATGTTGTTGCTTTTGCCTGATGTCGGCGGCGGCAACGGCAAAGCGGTCCGGGTGGATTTCCTTTGCCTGACGGCGATAGGCCGAACGGACTCCGGAGGCTTGCAGATAGTGCAGAAAGCTGCGATTAATCTGCAGTTCAGGGCCGAACAGAGTACGGCAGGCACGATAAACTTCAGTTTCGCAGAGTTGTGACATGACGTTCGTCCGTGAAACAAGTTAGTCGGATGTTGGCCCCCAAAATAGAGGTTCCGGGTTTTTATATCCCAGAAGTTCGAACAAAAACAAGGGGTCGATCCAACAGAAAGAAGGCCTTTATTTTTTTCTCACGACAAAGCTGTTGATACGATCTCTATCCTGATTGAGGATATTAATAAAGCGCATTCCGGTGGTAGCGGCCTCTTCATCAATCATGCAGTTCCAGACAACTTCGGCGATAGTACAGACAGGAGGCTTGCCATCGTCAAGGTTGATCAGAATCAGGCACAGGTCGCCCTGGTTCGCCGGAGGCTTGAGCGCAAAGCGGATGCCTCCGGAACTGATGTTCACCCGACAGGAACGAAAACCCTGGAAAATCAGGGGCGCCTCCGGACTGTGGAGAACCGTAAGGTTTTTTTTCCACACCTCACGCATGGCATTCATGGTTTTTGCTCCGCGACTGAAGCGAATTCCCAGGTCACAATCAATTCGCTCCTTGACCCGCCGTTGAAACAGCGATAAGTCATAATTGAGCTGGAGAGCAAAACGGTTGCTGCTGAGCTTTTCTTTAAAATGGGCGCTCACACGGGCACCCATCCCCATGACATCAGTGGTTATTTCTACAGGAGCATCGGTGCCGATGGCGTATTGATCGATAATGTCACTGCCATACGGAGAGTTAACGACCAGTCGGGCTCCCTCCACGGCGGCCACTGTAACTATCATCAATTCGGTACGATCTACTGTCGCGGGACTTTCCCGGCTTTGGAGTACCAGTTGTTGATCTGTTTTAAGGTAACGCTTGAAATTCATCCAGAGGAATCCGTATGGTCAGTTTCAGTTCTTTTCATCATAGCTGTCCATTATTACATAAAAAAAGAACAGTTTGGTGTTGCAATTCGCTTAAAGCGCTCGAATCGGAAAAATAACCACTATCTTCATTAGTTTGTGCAATTCTGTTACTGTGTGCGGGAGGTTAACTTGTGGAAGCAGTAACACATCAATATTTTGCGGTAACCACACCCGGGTTGGAATCGGTCTGTGCGGCAGAGCTGTTGCGACTTGGTCTGGTGACAGATGAAATCAAGGGGGGTGTCGGTTTTAATGGAGGTCTCCGCGAGCTCTATCTGGCCAATCTCTGGTTGCGGAGCGCGAACCGGATTCTGGTTCGGCTGGGTACGGTGACGGCACGTGACTTTCCAACTCTTTATCAGCGTCTGGTGCGCTTGCCCTGGGGTAGGTTCATCAAACCAGGAACCCGGTGCGATGTGCGCGCTGTCAGCCATCAGTCGCGATTGTCGCACACAGGGCGGATAGCTGAGGTCTGTCAACAGGCTATCCGCAAGGCACTGGGGCCGGGCACAGGGTCAGACGAGAAAACACAGCTGGTGTTGGTGCGTATTAGCGACAATCGTGTCGAGGTCTCTGTCGACAGTTCTGGAGATCATCTGCACCGGCGTGGTTATCGGCAGGCCCGCAGTGCTGCACCTCTGCGCGAGAATCTTGCCGCTGCCGCCCTGTTGGCGTCCGGTTATGACGGTTCAGTGCCTTTGGTTGATATGATGACCGGTTCCGGCACCTTTGTTATTGAAGCGGGATTGATTGCTGCAAGCAAACCTCCCGGTGCCGACCGGGAATTTTCGTTCATGATGTGGCCGAAATACCGTCCGCGGCTCTGGCAGCAACTCCTCGATGGGGCCAGGAAGGATGGGCGCATGGAGGGGTATGCCCCGATCTGTGGTGTCGACAGCAACCCGAAAGCCATAGCCGCCGCTCAGGCAAATCTTTGTCGCGCGGGACTTGGAAGAAACATTGACATACGCAGCGGAAGGCTGCAGGAGCTCATACCAACGGAAGAAACCGGCTTGTTGGTCGGTAACCCCCCGTACGGAGCCAGGCTGGGCCGTCATGCCGGTTTGCCGCAGTTTTATCGCGATATTGAGTATTTGTGCGGAACTACCTTTGCAAATTGGAAATGTGCGCTGGTGTGTCCTGAATCTGTTGTCGAAAAAATGAAAAATATTCGTTTCAATCCGCTTCTTGGCTTTTCTCATGGTGGCATCAGGGTGTTTCTCTATGTCAAAGAACCCGGTTAATCTCCTTGACTTGGTTTTACGCATGGGTGTATAAGTCGCAATTCTTGCAGGGGCAAAATGCATACTGCAAAGACCGAGATGAAAGTGGGGTGATTGTTCGTGGAAATCACTGTTATCGACGGTAACGTCGAAAAGGCGATAAAAGTCCTCAAGCGCAAGCTTCAACAGGAGGGACTCTTTCGCGAGATGAAGCAGCGCAAGTTTTACGAAAAGCCAAGCATCAAACGCAAGCGCAAGGAAAAAGAGGCCCAACGGCGTCTGCGCAAGAAAATGCGTGCTATCAAAAAGTTCACCTAAGTATAATTGCCTGTTTTTATTTAATAAACATAGACAAAAAAAGCGGAGAGCCTCTACAGGGCTCACCGCTTTTTTTTTGGTTTCTGATTCTTGACAGGCCGACGGGCATGCGTTATATTCCTACATCAGAATAATTCTTGAATAGGCAGGTGAGGTTCCTGGACAAGTGTTCGGTTTTTTATTGTGAAGCTGTCGATTAGTAACTTGCCTATACTCAGAGTCGAGGTGGAATGAAATCTGAAAAAAAGATGTTACAATCACCACTGTTGTGGAAGAGCAAAGAGGTTTGACATCGCGACCCTGTCAGCGGTGATCAGTTGATAATCAAAATGTATTCCGAGTGCATTTTTTTCATCTCTCAGGAATCATTACTATCTGCTGATTAATCCGTAAATTTTTTACTTACATTCAAAGGAGAGAAGCATGAGCGAGCTAAAATGTCCGGTTACCGGTAAAGTTGGCAGCACTGTCGCTGGTCAAGGGCCAACCAATCGTGACTGGTGGCCCAATCAATTGAATCTGGGGATCCTGCACCAGCATGCCCCGGCGTCCAATCCCATGGGATCCGACTTCAACTACGCCGAAGAATTCAAGAAGCTGGATCTGGCTGCCGTAAAAAAAGATCTGGTAGCCTTGATGACCGACTCGCAGGAGTGGTGGCCGGCTGACTGGGGCCATTACGGCGGGCTGATGATCCGCATGGCCTGGCACAGTGCTGGCACCTACCGCAGTGGTGATGGCCGTGGTGGTGGCTCTACCGGCAACCTGCGTTTTGCCCCGGTTAACAGTTGGCCCGATAACGGCAACCTCGACAAGGCCAGGCGTCTGCTGTGGCCGGTCAAGCAGAAGTATGGCAATCAGATTTCCTGGGCCGACCTGATTATTCTGGCGGGCAACTGTGCACTGGAATCAATGGGTTTCAAGACCTTCGGCTTTGGTGGCGGTCGTGAGGACATCTGGCAACCAGAAGAAGATATCTACTGGGGTTCCGAAGCTGAATGGCTGGGTGACAAGCGTTACAGCGGTGATCGTGAGCTCGAAAATCCCCTGGCAGCAGTGCAGATGGGGCTGATTTACGTCAACCCTGAAGGCCCCAACGGTGAACCGGATCCAGTGGCGTCAGGACGCGATGTGCGGGAAACTTTTGCCCGTATGGGGATGAACGACGAGGAAACCGTTGCCCTGACGGCCGGTGGACATACCTTTGGTAAGTGTCATGGTGCCGGCGACGCCAGCCATGTTGGACCTGAACCGGAAGCCGCACCCCTAGAGGAGCAAGGGCTGGGCTGGAAAAGCAGTTTCGGCACCGGCAAGGGTGGCGACACCATTACCAGCGGAATCGAGGGCGCCTGGAAGCCTAACCCTACCACCTGGGATAATGGTTATTTTGATACTCTTTTTGGTCATGAATGGGAACTGGTCAAGAGCCCGGCCGGTGCCTATCAATGGCTGGCCAAGGATGTCAAAGATGAGAACATGGTTCAGGATGCCCACGACCCGTCGAAAAAACGTCGGCCAATGATGACCACGGCTGATCTGTCGTTGCGCTTTGATCCGATTTATGAGCCGATTTCCCGGCGTTTTCACAAGGATCCGGAAGCCTTTGCCGATGCCTTTGCCCGTGCCTGGTTTAAATTGACTCACCGTGATATGGGTCCCAAGGCGCGTTATTTAGGTCCTGAAGTGCCGCAAGAAGATCTGATCTGGCAGGACCCGATCCCCGCCGCCGATCATCCTTTGGTTGATGCTGCTGACATTGCCGGATTGAAGGCAAAAATCCTTGATAGCGGACTTTCCGTTGCCGAGATGGTTTCGGCTGCCTGGGCTTCCGCTGCGACCTTCCGTGGCTCTGACAAGCGTGGTGGTGCCAATGGTGCACGTGTTCGTCTAGCGCCGCAAAAGGACTGGGCGGTTAATCAGCCGGCGCAGTTGGCCAAGGTGCTGGGCGCGCTGGAGAAGGTACAGCAGGATTTCAACGCTGCTCAATCCGGGGGTAAGAAAGTTTCCCTTGCCGATCTGATCGTGCTGGCCGGTGGTGTTGGTGTTGAGGTTGCGGCCAAGGCCGGTGGCTTTAATGTTGAGGTGCCTTTTACTCCTGGGCGTACTGATGCAACCCAGGAACAGACGGATGTGGAATCCTTCCACTTTCTCGAGCCCGAAGCCGATGGTTTCCGTAATTACCAGAAAACCGCTTATACCGTGCCGGCCGAGCAGATGCTGGTAGACAAAGCCCAGTTGCTGACCTTGAGCGCCCCGGAAATGACGGTTCTGGTTGGTGGTCTGCGTCTGCTCGGGGCCAATGCTGATCAATCACAGCATGGCGTCTTCACCAAACAGACGGGGGCCTTAAGCAACGACTTTTTCACTAATCTGATCGATATGAGTACCGTATGGAAGCCGGTATCAGAAGCTGGTGATGTATTTGAAGGGCGTGACCGTAAAACCGGTGACCTCAAATGGACCGGAACCCGTGTCGATCTGGTCTTTGGCTCCAACTCGCAACTGCGTGCCCTGGCGGAAGTTTATGCCCAGGCCGATGCCAATGAAAAATTCGTCAAGGATTTTGTTGCTGCCTGGACCAAGGTGATGAATCTGGATCGGTTTGATTTAGTGTAAAAAGGATCATTATCTGATTTGAACAGGTTGGTTGTTTGAGTAGTAGGGTGGGGTTCCGATAAGGGACCCCGCTCTTTTTTTACCGTTTTTCCCGTGCAGGCGGGTGGAGCCGGCGGTTCTAAGGTTGTTGAATCCCGCCTGATTAATCCAGATCAAAAACCAGATCAAGACCGCGGGGTCGCGGCCCCGCTCGCCGCCTTACTCTTTTGTCATGCCACAAAAGAGTAAGCAGAAAAAGGCACCCATGTTCCTGGTCCGCTGGCGCGGATACCGGGCAGCAAGGCGACGGCATGACGGGTCGGCAACAACTCGGCTAGCGCCTCAAACAGTTGCCGCCCTGTATCGTCATGTCGTCATCTTCGTGCCCGCTGCGTCACAAATGGGAGGAAGATCAAGTGCAAAGATAGGGAGAGCAATTCATTGCGCCCTGGTTTTCCCCAGCAAAAATTGACAACTCCTGACGGATAAGGTATCAAGACAAAATTGCATTTTCAGGGGGGCTGAAGATGAGGGAGACATTACACTGAATATCAAGCGCCACCGCGTCGGCATCATGCCGATCGGTGGCGCTTTTTGTTCGAGAAGGAATCGTCTGAAAGCAGTAAATTAACCAATTAAACAACGCCCCCTCGTCCACACCGTCCCCTCGTCCACACTCTCACCCTGGCCCTCTCATAAGATTGCATCTACGGAAGATTAGTTCTATTGAGAATAAATTATGTGCCTGGTCAGGGCTGGGTGTGATACCGCTAACGTATCGATGAAATTTATGTTTAAATTTATAACCAGAATATTTTCCGTGGTGATCTTTTTGATAGTGTCTGTATCACTGGGTGGCTGCGGCCTATTCAGTGATTCTGATGAAAAGTTTTACTTCGGTGACACCAGAAATCCTGACGCATTGGAATACGAATACCGTGCCCTGGCCAACGAACTGCATTCTATCAAGCCATGCTATCTGATTCATCCGCAAAGCTTGAGTAGAGGAGGATTCGGCCCTGTCGGGAATCAGGTGTCACTGCTGAGAAGCCGCTGCGTTGCTGCGGTTGCAGAAAGCTCCGGAGACGAGCGGCTCTGCGACATGGTTCGATCGGCCAGCACGTTGTTTTCCTCAGGGGCAGATCTGAATGCAGAATCGTGCCGCCGAATGGCACGCATTAACCACGGTAGATTCGTAAAAAGTGGGGTTGCTTATAGCCTGGACGTACCGCAAATCGTCTCCCTCGCGGACTATGACGAGGAAGAGATTGACGCCTATCTGGTTTCTGAAGGCCGGTTTTCCAGCCCGGAGGCAGCGATGCGTTATCGACAAGAGCAATCTTTTACCTACTGGAATGAGGTAAAGATGACGCTTCTTCACACAGAGGAGTTTTTCGCTAGGATTGCTCACATGCCCGGATTCGGTACAAGCGACGATCAGGGTAAAATGACTGCCCTGAGGTGGGAGCCGCGGCAACAGAGGCTTTGGACCCCACCGGAAGAGCGCACGCATTCAGAACCAGAACTTAGATTGCCTGCACAATCGGACCGATAACGGTGACTGTAATCTGGGGGGGACACAATACCTGTTTTACCAAATAGGTATTGTGTCCCCCCGCAACACGAAACTATTTCGGCCAGTGCTCCAGATTCAACCCCGATACTTTCTCAACAATCCTCACCACTTGGTGGCTGTAGCCGTATTCATTGTCGTACCAGACATAGAGAACGCAGCGGTTTCCCTGGACGATGGTGGCTAAAGAATCGACAATCCCGGCGTAGCTGGAGCCGACCATGTCGGAAGAGACGGCTTCGGGGGAGTTGGTGTAGTCGATCTGATCCTGTAATGGCGATTCCAGCGACATGCCGCGCAGATAAAGATTGAGCTCGTCGACGCTGGTTTCCTGCTTCAACGTCAGGTTGAGGATCGCCAGGGAGACGTTGGGAGTCGGGACGCGGATGGCATTGCCGGTGAGTTTGCCGGCCAGTTCCGGTAACGCCTTGGCAACCGCTTTGGCGGCGCCGGTTTCGGTGATGACCATGTTCAGTGGGGCACTGCGGCCGCGCCGTTCTTTGTTGTGATAGTTGTCGATCAGGTTCTGGTCGTTGGTGTAACTGTGACAGGTTTCGACATGTCCGTTGTCGATGCCGAAGCGGTCGTTGACGGCCTTAAGAACCGGAACAATGGCGTTGGTGGTGCAACTGGCCGCCGAGAGGACGGGATCGCCGCTTTCCAGCAGTTCGTTGTTGACACCGTAGACGACATTGGGAATATCCCCTTTGCCCGGTGCGGTCAGGAGCACCTGGGTGGCGCCGGGGCGCAGATGACGGGACAGTCCGTCGCGGTCGCGCCATTTGCCGGTATTGTCAATGACGATGGCATTGTTGATACCGTAGCTGGTGTAGTCGATTTCTTCCGGGGAATCGGCGTAAATGATGCGGATCTGGTTGCCGTTGGCAACAATCGAGTTCTGGGCTTCGTCAACAATGATGGTGCCTTTGAAGTGGCCGTGAACCGAGTCGCGGCGCAGCAGACTGGCGCGTTTGGTCAGATCATCATCGCTGCCTTTGCGGACGACGGCGGCACGTACGCGCAGCTTGTCGCCCCCGCCGGCCTGTTCAATAAGAATACGGGCAAGCAATCGACCGATACGGCCAAAGCCGTAGAGAACAACATCGCGGGGAGTGCTGAGTTGATGCCCCTTGCCGGTATTCAGACCACTGAGTTGCGCGTTCACAAAAGCACGGATATCTTTATTCGGTTGCTCCTGAAAGCGCAGAACCAGTTTGGCGAGATCTACTTTGGCCGGAGCCAGATCCATCTCATCCATGGCCTGCAGGATCGGGTAAGTATCTTTAACCCATATTTCACGATTGATGATCTGTCGAGCAAAGCGGTGGACCCGGAGAATATCGATGGTTGACTGGTTGACCAGGTTGCGGTCAAAAACGGTGCAGATGACTTCGTGATCGCGGTAGAGTTTGCCGATCAGGGGTATCATTTTTTCGGCAATGGCCTCCCGCTCTTTCCAGTCCTTGAAATAATCCCCTGCCGCTGTCTCACCCATGGCCGTTTCCTTTCGTGTTGCGAATGTTTTTTAAGTCTTTAGCAATCTGTGATATACCAACCCTTAAAATCAAGCGTATACTAGAAGATGTAGGTACCTATTGCAACTGTTTGCAGACTCTAAACGGGGCGTTGGCGGGGTGGTATGGCTCCATCCGGGCCATGCTCTTCATCTAAACTGATATGGAGGAATCTTTCATGGCTGATGTGGTGAACTATCGGGATCTGGGACTGGTGAACTCGCGTGATCTGTTCAAGGCTGCGGTGTCGGGCGGTTATGCAATACCAGCTTATAATTTCAATAACCTTGAGCAACTTCAGGCGATTGTTGTGGCTTGTGCAGAAACCAATTCTCCCGTCATCATACAGGTCAGCAAGGGTGCCCGTAATTACGCCAACGAAACCATGCTGCGTTATATGGCCATGGGTGCGGTACGGATGGCGCGGGAGATGGGCTCAGAGATCCCCATCGTCCTCCATCTTGATCATGGTGATACCTTTGAAACCTGCAAAAGCTGTATTGAATCAGGTTTTTCGTCAGTGATGATTGACGGATCCCATCTGCCTTATGAGGAAAATGTCGCTCTCACCCGCAAGGTGGTTGAGTATGCTCACGCCTATGATGTGACGGTTGAAGGTGAACTCGGTGTTCTGGCCGGTATCGAAGATGATGTTGTTGCCGAGCATTCCACCTATACCCAACCCGAGGAGGTGGAGGATTTCGTCAGTAAGACCGGTGTCGATTCCCTGGCCATTTCCATCGGCACCAGCCACGGAGCTTTTAAATTCAAGGTCAAGCCGGGCGAGGAGCCACCGCCTTTGCGGTTTGATATCCTCGAAGAGATCGAAAAGCGCATCCCCGGTTTTCCTATTGTTCTGCATGGGGCATCGAGTGTTGTGCCTGAATATGTCGAGTTGATCAACAAGTACGGCGGTAAACTCGACGGTGCTGTCGGTGTGTCGGAAGATCAACTGCGCCGTGCCGCAGCCAGTGCCGTATGTAAAGTCAATATTGATTCCGATGGTCGTCTGGCCGTGACAGCAAAGATTCGTGAATATCTGGCCAATGATCCCGGTGAGTTTGACCCGCGCAAGTATTTAGGTGCAGCGCGTAAGGAGCTGATCAAGCTGATTAAACATAAGAATGAGGCGGTGCTGGGAAGTGCAGGCCGCGCCTAGAAGGTTTCTGATTCGGAAACGGCCCTTTTACGCAACCTCTGCGTCAATCTGCGATTTTGCTTGTGCGGCGTGAAGTACTACGCCTCCGCGCAACTCCTTGGTTTCCTTGACCTTGCGAAAAATTGCTCGCTTCCGAATCAAAAACTGGTTAAATCAAGAAGGGCAGTTTTATGAGCATTAAATACATTGTCACCGGCGGCGCCGGTTTTATTGGTAGTAACCTGGTGCGTGAACTCAACGCCCGGGGCGAGAAAGATATTCTCGTTGTCGATTCATTGGGTGCCGGGGAAAAGTGGAAGAATCTGGTCGGTCTTGTTTATGAAGATTATATCGACAAGGCCGACCTCTTTGACTATCTCGATGGCATTTCCCCTGAGCAGATCAAGGTTGTTTACCATCTCGGGGCCTGCAGTTCCACCACCGAAATCGATGCCCATTATCTGGCTGAAAACAACTACCGTTATACTCGCACCCTGTGTGAACTCTGTTTGGCTGCCGGCGTACGTTTTATTTATGCTTCCAGCGCAGCGACCTACGGCGACGGTACCTTGGGGTATTCCGATGCCGACAGCAGCACCTCTGCCTATCAACCCCTGAATATGTACGGTTACTCAAAACAGATGTTCGACCTTTGGGCTCTAGGGTCCGGCTTGCTGGAACAGATAGCCGGGCTCAAATATTTCAACGTTTATGGTCCCGGAGAGGCCCACAAGGGGGACATGCGCTCGGTGGTGCACAAGTCATTTGACCAGATTTGCCAGAGCGGCAGAGTGCAGTTGTTCAAGTCTCATCGTCCTGACTACCGCGATGGTGAGCAGGTGCGCGACTTCCTCTACGTCAAGGATGCGGTCGACATGACGCTCTGGCTTGGCGAGAATCCCACGGTTAATGGTTTATTCAATTGCGGCACCGGTACTCCCCGCACCTGGGTAGACCTGGTGACGGCGGTTTTTACTGCTATGGGGAAAACCCCTGACATTGAGTTTGTTGAGATGCCGGAACATCTGCAGGGGAAATATCAGTACTATACCTGTGCTGACATGGACAAGATCCGCAGTCGTGGTTACCCGGCAGGGTTTTATACCCTGGAACAGGGGATAGACGATTATGTTCGCAATTACCTGCTGCCATTACTGGTACAGCGCTGAGTCAAAAGTCCGGGCCTTTAACTCCCTGACTTTTTTTTCAGAGCCATAGTGCGGTTCAGGGCTGCGGCATTCTTTCCTGGTGCAGATTCTCTGCACCGAATTGTATGTCAAAAATCATTTCTTCATCGTCACGCAGCACTACCAGGGAAGCTGTGTCGCCGATCTGCAATTGGCGCAGAGCATAAATCAGGTCAAACGTATCCTCCAGCGGTTGCTGGTTGAGGTACAACAGACGATCATCCGTTTGCAAGGCATTTTGGGCCGCAATTGATTCAGGAAGAACCTTTTGGATGAGGACTCCCGGTCCGCTGTCTGCTGTAACTATTATGCCGAGCCTGACGCCGGTTTGTGGTGGTTCTTGATAGTCTATTACATAAAGAAAGTGGTAGGGCAGCAGGGGGTTGTCAAGCTTTTCGACAGCCATCAATCGATGCGGATGGCTTTGTGCCGAGGCGGCAGTTTCAGTTGTGCCGATGAGCAGATGACTTGTCGGCAGGCGCCGGAAAAGCCGGCGCGGAATGCCGAATCCGTACTGAACGTGATTGTTGCCGGCGACCACCATGACCTGATGATCTTTTCCCCGCGCAGACAGGTAGGTTGCTATAGCGTCAGCCATACTTTCATCCCAAAGGGTTTGAACCCTCAGGAAACCATCGCTGTGTCTGCCGCCCATGGGGTGGGCAGATTGAAAAGCAGTAACCATGTTCCGGTAGTGAGGGTCATCGAAATCCATGTCCGGCAACTGCTGCTGAATGTCAGCCGGTAGATCAGCTATTGAAGTTGTGCTGACGGCTTCTCTCAGTGGTCGCTCGGCATTCAGGCCCATAATCCCGATTTTTTCATCCCGGGCAAAGAGCAGCAAGTCTCGATAGAGGGAAAAATCAAATCCCCAGGTGGAATACCAGTTGGTTTTCTTGATGAATTCCTCTTCCGTCAATTCACCAGCGACCCAGCGGTCAAGTAGCGGTTGCTGCGTTGGAGTGAACATTTCCATCGCCAGGGTGACGGCGCCGGGGTTTGCTGCTGACAACGCCTTGAGAATACTCTGTTGCAGGTGTCGAACAGCCAGATTGTCGTGGGTCTCACCAACGAAGATAACCTGAACTCTTCGGGCATGGTCGAGGACGGTGTTGTGATCAACCGCATAGCCGGTAGGGAGATGAAAAATATCGCCGGCATTAAGCTCGTGGGGCAAAGGATAGGGGAGGCGGTGATCCTGGGGAAGGGCTGGTGTCATGGTGCAGGCTTTCAGTAACAGCAAAAAGGAAACAAGGATCAGACGAAGCAATTGTTGCATGATGATGTCCTGGGGTCTGGTCAATTGTGCGTGACGGCTCTTTTGGTGTGATTAGATCATGAATCTGTTGTCCGGCTCAAGGTCCGGGTCCCGGTTATCGTCCGGATCTTCACGGGGCAGTATGCAGGAAGTCGTTGCGATTTTCTGTTGACAGGCTACACAGGACAGGTAAAGTCAAAAGCTGGTTTTTCTGATGCTTATCAGAAAGCCGGGCGCATTTATTGAGGAGCAGAAATTTTCACCTGTGAAAAGGAGGTGTTGATGAGTAAGGTATTGATTATTGGTGCCGGCGGTGTTGGTCGGGTTGTTGTTCACAAATGTGCTCAGCGCCGGGATATCTTTTCCGCTATTACGCTGGCTTCACGGACCAAATCAAAATGTGATGAGATCGCCGCCGAAATCACGGATATCAAGATTCAGACAGCGCAGATTGATGCCGACCAGGTTCCCGAGCTGGTGGCCCTGATTAAACGTGAACAGCCGCAACTGCTGATCAATGTTGCCCTGCCGTATCAGGATTTGACCATTATGGACGCCTGTCTGGAAACCGGCGTCGATTATCTTGATACCGCCAATTACGAGCCCCACGATACAGCCAAGTTCGAGTACAGCTGGCAATGGGCATATCATGACAGGTTCAAGGAAAAAGGCGTTATGGCACTGCTGGGCAGTGGCTTTGATCCCGGCGTGACCAATGTTTTTACTGCCCTGGCGGCAAAAAAATACCTGGATGTTGTCGAAGAGATTGACATTATCGACGCTAATGCCGGCAACCACGGCCAGCCTTTCGCGACCAACTTCAATCCGGAAATCAACATTCGTGAGATCACGGCTACCTGCCGTCATTGGGAAAACGGTCAGTGGGTCGAGTCACCACCTTTGGCAACCAAGCGGTTATTTGATTTTCCCGAGGGAATCGGGCCGATGAATATCTATCGGCTCTATCACGAGGAGATGGAGTCGCTGGTCAAGCATATCCCGACCATCAGAAAAGCCCAATTCTGGATGACTTTTTCCGATAACTATCTAAAGCATCTGGAAGTGTTGCAGAATGTCGGCATGACGCGTATCGACGAGGTCGAATTTCAGGGGCAGAAGATTGTGCCGATCCAGTTTTTGAAAGCACTGCTTCCCGATCCAGCCAGCCTCGGTCCCTTGACCAAAGGTAAAACCTGTATCGGCGTGATTGCTCGTGGAACCAAAAATGGTCAGCGCAAGCAGGTTTACATCTACAATATTTGTGATCACGAAGCCTGCTACCAGGAAACCAACTCTCAGGCGATCAGTTACACCACCGGGGTTCCTGCGGTCGTTGGCGGCATTATGATGGTGACCGGCAAATGGCATGCACCAGGGGTCTGGAACATGGAGCAGTTTGATCCGGAAGTCTTTTTGGCCGAACTGGGGCCGATGGGGCTACCGCATGAGGTTGTAGAGGGGGAATGGCCGGAGCTGTGACAGGTATTGATATCCCCAACATTTTAAAGCTGGCGCCATCGCCCGCTTACGTTATTGATCTGGGGCGGTTGCGTCACAATCTGGCTATTCTCGACGAGGTACAGCAGCGCAGTGGAGCGAAGATCCTCTTTGCCCTGAAGGCGTTTTCCTTCTGGCCGGTGTTCCCCCTGATTGCGCAAACCCTCAAAGGGGTCTGTGCCAGCTCGCCGTGGGAGGCGCAATTGGGCCGTGAGAAGTTTGGCGGCGAGGTGCATTCCTTCTCCGCGGCTTTCAAGGAGTCGGATGTTGAGGAACTGCTCACCATCTCTGACCACCTGGTGTTTAATTCCTTTGCCCAGTTGGAGCGTTTTCGCCCATTGTGGAAAAACGAGCAGGGGCGGGTTTCTATCGGTCTGCGCGTCAACCCGCAGCACTCGGAGGGAGCAGTGCCGCTGTATGATCCGTGCGCGCCAAAATCGCGTTTGGGGATACCGCGAGCGGAATTTGACGGCCGCTCCCTTGATGGCATTGACGGGCTGCATTTTCACACCTTGTGTGAGCAGTTGTTCGAGCCACTGGCGCGCACCGCGGCGGTGTTCGAAGAAAAGTTTGGCGACTTTCTGCCACAGATGAAGTGGGTCAATTTCGGTGGTGGCCATCATATCACCCGCGAGGGGTATGATATTGATGGACTCATCGGGCTGATTCGTCATTTTCAGGATAAGTACGGACTAGAGGTGTATCTGGAGCCAGGAGAAGCAGTAGTCATTGGTACCGGTTTGCTTGTTGGTGAGGTTCTCGATGTCGTTCACAACGAGGTAGATAATGCCATTCTTGATGTCTCAGCAACCTGCCACATGCCTGACGTGTTGGAGATGCCCTACCGACCTGAGATTTTTGGTGCCGCAGGGCCCGGAGAAAAGGCCTTTACCTATCGCCTCGGTGGACCTTCCTGCCTTGCTGGTGATATTATCGGGGACTGGTCGTTCGACTCTTCCTTGAAGCCGGGAGATCGCCTGGGTTTCGAGGACATGGCTCACTACACCATGGTAAAAACAACGACATTCAACGGTATCCAGCATCCGCATTTATGTATCTACGAACCGGACACGGATGAACTGAAAGTGGTGCGACGTTTTACTTATGAAGATTTCAGGGGCAGACTGGGCTAGGCTGTTCCGATCCGTTAGCAGGAAATATCCGCTGTTGAGCCATACTTGACAACAAATACCAATTCAGACAGAAACTGCGGTTCCGCAGAATGCTCATGGATGTGAGAAAGGTTCAGTTCATGGAAAAATGGAGCGCATCAAAATCGGACAAGCTCTACAACCTCAGCAACTGGGGTGCGGACCTGTTTTCTATCAATAGAAAAGGGAATCTTTGTGTTCATCCTTCACCAAAATCCAAATATTCGATAGATCTGCGTGTTTTGATTGATGACCTGATCAAGCGTAAAATCAGGCCACCCATCCTGCTCAGGTTCATGGATGTTCTCGAGGGACGTATCGCAGCCATTAATCGCGCTTTTAAGAGCGCAATTAATGAGAATGAATATCCTGCCGAATATCGTACATTCTATCCGATCAAGGTCAATCAGCAACGCCAGGTGGTTGAGGCCATTACCCAGTTCGGCAAACGCTACAATATTGGTCTGGAGGTCGGGTCCAAGCCGGAACTGCTGATCGCCATCGCTTTTGCGACCGGCAAGGATATCCCCGTCATCTGTAATGGTTACAAAGATACTGCTTTTATAGAAACGGTTCTTTATGCCACTCGCCTTGGTTACGATATTACCATTGTCGTTGAAAAACTGTTCGAGCTTGAAAGGATCATTGCCCTCTCCAAAGAGACCGGCATCACCCCGAAGCTTGGTATCCGCGTGAAGCTGTCCTCCAAAGGAACCGGCAAATGGGCAACATCAGGTGGGGAGGGGGCCAAGTTCGGACTCCGGATCTCAGAAATCATGACGGCCATCGAGCTGCTGCGCGAAGAGAAGATGCTCGAGAGCCTGAACCTGCTTCACTTTCACATCGGCAGTCAGATCACCAAAATCGATAAGATCAAGTCTGCTCTGATTGAAGGTACTCGCGTTTATGCTGAGATGTGCAAGCTCGGAGTCAATCTCGAATATGTCGATATCGGTGGTGGGCTCGGCGTCGATTACGATGGGAGCAAGTCGAGTTATTTCTCCAGTGTCAACTATACAGTTGAGGAATATGCGAATGATGTCGTCTATCAGATCAAGAATATCTGCGATGACGCCGGCGTCAGTTGCCCCAACATCATTTCCGAGTCAGGGCGGGCGATTGTCGCCCATTATTCGGTGCTGGTGACCAATGCCTTGAATACCAACGCTCAGAGCCTGACGCCGGACTTTGAAGAGGTGCTGGAATCAACGGAAAAACTGGCGCCCACGGTCAAGAAGCTGGTTGACATCTACAAGAGCATCGACCGTCATTCGCTGCGCGAAGATTACCACGATACCCTTCAGCTTATTCAGGAAGCGGTCAGCCTGTTCAATCTCGGTTATCTCAACCTCCATGACCGTGCCGTTGCCGAGTGGCTCTGTTTTAAAATTTTCCAGAAGATCAACAGTATTGTTGAGCGCTTGAAGCTGGTACCGGAAGAATTGCAGAATTTTCAGTTATCCCTGCGGCAGACCTGTTTTGCCAACTTTTCCCTGTTTCAGTCGATTCCCGACTCTTGGGCGATTGACCAGTTGTTCCCGGTCATGCCGATTCAGCGTTTGCATCAGAAGCCGGAAATAAACTCGTCTATTGCTGATATTACTTGCGACTCCGACGGTGAGATCACCAGCTTTGTGGGAGAAAACGGTCGTACCAGGTTCCTGCCGTTACACAAGGTTAAAAAGGACGAAGATTACTTTATCGGCTTTTTCCTGATCGGTGCTTATCAGGAGATCCTTGGCGACATGCACAATCTGTTTGGGGATACCAACGCCGTACACGTGACCTTTAATCGCAAAACCGGGTACAAGATTGATACCGTTATCAACGGCGATGCCGTTTGGGAGAGCCTCAAGTATGTGCAGTATAAGGGGCCGGAAATTCTCAAACATGTGCGCGATACCCTGGAAAAAAGAGTTGCTTCACGCAAGATCAGTATCGAACAGAGCAGTCACTTTGTAGAATTGCTTGATAGAATCCTGGTGTCATATACCTACATGGGAGAATAAGGGGGGCGCATATGAAGTGGATAAAGGGATTCTGCTGTCTGACGGTTCTGGTGCCGCTGCTCCTGTTAAGTACGGGATGTGCTTCGGTTCCGTATCGTCAAGGAGTCACCTTTGATGACCCTCATCTTGTGGCGTTGTCGGTAGAGGACATTGACATTGTGCGCGGACGTCCCAACCGCTTTCTTGATGCATCCGACTGGATCTGGCCGGGCAGCCTGCTTGGCAAGCTGATATTGTGGGACCGACGGGTTGATAGTCACCGGATTGGTGAGGAGACGGAAAGGGTTATGCGCAGCTACCTGACTGTCAACGAGCTGCCCCACGTCAAGGTACGCCTCAATCAATATGCGCCTGGTGACGAGCTGTTGCGTACCGTTCGCAACCGTTCTGTTGGAGCCGGCTGGCGCTACACCCTGGGGATGGTGTCGTGGCTACAGTACACTGCTTTTCCGGGGCGCTTTTTCGGGGGTGATCACTATAATCCCTATTCCAACAGCATCAATCTGTACTCAGATATTCCGGCGATCGCCGCTCATGAGGGTGGCCACGCCAAAGACTTTTCCGGGCGTAAATGGAAGGGAACATACGCTTTTTCTTACCAGATACCCTTTGTCAATCTCTATCACGAAGCGCGCGCCTCTAATGATGCTCTCGGCTATCTGCGTGAACATGAAAGTTATGTGCTTCAGCGTGAGGGTTATCGGATCATGCACCCCGCCTATGGCACCTACATCGGTAGCAACATCAGTCAGTGGGTCAGCGTCGATATGGGTTATCTGGTTTACGGCGCCGCTGTCATCGGCGGCCATATTACCGGCCGTGTACGAGGTGCAACCCTGCCGCGTGAGCAGTAGATTCCGGCCCTGCAATTGTTCACCATGTCATTGAATGTCGTCATTCCCCAGGTGGTGTTGTCGGGGATTCAGAAACTAAAACCGGGTTCCGGTCGACATCGTGCCGGGGTGACGGTGCAGGAGTTGCCTTCAGGCACGATCATTCGCGGCTAAAGTCCCTCCTGCTTGGACTGCTGAATAGTTTAACCCACGCAAAAAAAGCCCGCTTAACGCGGGCTTTTTTATAGGCTGATAAAGAATGATCTGATTAGAACCAATCTTCCGTAGATACAATCTGATCCCTCTCCATGAGGAAGAGGGATAGGGTGAGGGGGAGGTTTTGACCATTTCAATCCCCCTCATCCGGCTTTCAGCCACCTTCTCCCCCAGGAGAAGTGTTCAATCAGAAGAATGGTGCTAATCAGGAATGAAGATATCAACGTTCTTTAAACAGTAGCTTTTAGCTGTTTTCTCTCGTTCATCACCTTGTAGGCACACAAGGCGCCGCACATGGTGCAGGCACCGTGACTTTCATCTACACCCGACTCCTTACGGATACGGCGGGCTTTGGCCGGGTCGATGGCGACGGAGAACTGTCCCTCCCAGTCGAGGTTTTTGCGGAAGAGTGCCATGGCATTGTCTTTTTCTATGGCTCCAGGAACCTTTTTGACGATGTCGGCGGCATGGGCGGCAATCCGCACCGCCATGACTCCTTCGTGGACATCTGCAACGGTGGGCAAGCGTAAATGCTCGCTCGGAGTGACGTAACAGAGGAAATCGGCACCGGCAGCGCCGGCGACTGTGCCGCCAATGGCGGCAGTGATGTGGTCATAGCCGGGAGCGATATCGGTCACCAGCGGACCGAGTACATAAAAAGGTGCACCATGACACAGACGCTTCTGCAATTTGATGTTGGCCTCAATCTGATCGAGAGGAACATGGCCCGGACCCTCAATCATCACCTGAATGCCCGCATCCTGAGCCCTCTGGGTCAGTTCGCCGAGGATAATCAGTTCCTGCACCTGGGCGCGGTCCGTTGCGTCAGCGAGGCAACCGGGACGAAAGCCGTCACCGAGTGACAAAACCGCGTCATAGGGCCTGACCAGTTCAAGTAGGCGATCATAATATTCGAACAGCGGATTTTCTGCATTATTGTGCAGCATCCATTCAACGGTGAAGGATCCGCCGCGGGAGACAACTTCAAGCAGCCTGCCTTCATTTTCCATGCGTGCCACCGTGTCTCTAGTGACACCGCAGTGAACGGTGATGAAGTCGACGCCGTCGTCCAGGTGTTTTTTGACACCGTCAAAAATATCCTCCACGCTCATGTCGACAATCGGTTTGCCTTGGCGCAAAACAGCATCACAGGCGGCCTGATAAAGGGGTACGCTGCCAATACAGAGGTCAGTTTGAGCGATAATGGCCGCACGGATTTCATCGATGGGACCACCGGTTGACAGATCCATCAGAGCGTCCGCTCCGGCGGCGGCAGCAACCTTGGCCTTTTCAAGTTCCTTGTCGATGCTGGTATCGTCGCCACTGGTGCCGATATTGGCATTGGTCTTTGTGCGCAAGCCTTCGCCGACAGCCAAGGGTGGGGCATTCAAGTGTTTGTTGTTGCGACAAATAACCGCTGTTCCGGCAGCAATTTTCTGCCGCAGAATGTCCGGATCGATATTTTCTCTAGCAGCAGCTTGGCGAACAAGGTCGCTGATGCGCCCTTGCCGTGCTATCTCCAGTTGAGTCATGAATATAGTCCTTGAGAGGGTGAAAAAAAGCGCGACCACAATAAATGGGAAGTCGCGCTGTTTGGTTAGCAGATGCAGTACAGGCAGACGTGAACAGTCTAATCCATCGGGCCCTTTTCATGCAAGAGTTGCATTGCCGCATGGAAATGGTTGACCGGGCCGTGTCCGTGGCCAATCTGTATGGCGTGTTCAATGGCGATGCTGATGAAACCTTTACCACGTTCAACGGCTTGCTTGAGAGGATAGCCCTGGGCCAGAAAGGTGGCGATAGCCGAGGCCAGCGTACAGCCGGTACCGTGCGTATTGCATGTGTCGATGCGGGGTGCACTGAACAGGTGCTGCTCGTCATCAAGAAGCAGAACGTCAGTGGCATCTCCTTGGAGATGTCCTCCTTTTATCAGGACATTGCGGGCGCCGAGCATTTGCAGATTGCGCCCGGCTTCGATCATCCCTTCAATGTTCTGCGGCTGGATACCCGTCATGGCGGCAATCTCCGGCAGGTTCGGGGTCACCAGATAGGCTTGAGGCAGCAGTCGGGAGATGAGGCTGTCAAGGGCAACGTCATCAAGCAGGGCTGCTCCACCCTTGGCGACCATGACGGGATCGACAACAGCCAGCAATGAGCGTTCTTCAATGATCTTGGCAATTCGCCACACACTGCCGCCCCAGTTGAGCATACCGGTTTTTATCGTGTCAGTTCCGATATCTTCAAGCACAGCTTCAAGTTGCTGTTCTACAAAGTCGGTATGAACGCTGTAAATATCTTTGACCCCCTGGGTGTTTTGTGCCGTCAATGCGGTTATGACGCTGGTGGCGTAACTGCCCAGCAAGGTGATGGTTTTTATGTCCGCCTGAATGCCGGCACCGCCGCCGGAGTCTGAGCCGGCAATAGTCATGACTCTTCCTTTGGGAAGGGCCTTGAGTCGGTTGAACAAAAGGGCGTATTCACGTGCTGCGCGACCGGGGTTTTCATCTGCCATGATTCCCGAAATAACAGCAACGGCATTGGCGCCTGCATCTATGGCCTGTGAAGCGCCTTCCGGGGTGATGCCACCGATTGCAACCAGCGGGATACGTACGGCTTTACGCACCATGCTCAGTTTTTTCAGCCCGACCAGGGTGGTGTCGTCCTTGGATGATGTTGGAAAAATGCTGCCGAAAGCGATATAATCGGCGCCCTGTGCTTCGGCTTTAAGGGCTTCATCGACACTGTGGGTGGAAATACCAATCAGTTTATCTCGACCGACAATCTGGCGCGCCTGAACCGGTGGCATATCTTCCTGCCCCAGATGAACACCATCAGCGTCTATGTCCCGTGCCAGTTCAGGGAAATCGTTGATAATCAGCAGGGCCTCGTGTTCTTGACAGAGGGAACGAAGTCGTTCGCCAATGTCGCGACGTTCGTCGGGACGTGCCTCCTTGGCGCGATACTGAATAGTCCTGGCGCCACCAGTTAATGCTGCTTTGACCTTCTCAAGAATTTTGCCGTCGTGGTTGTTATCGGTAATCAGGTAGAGGCCGGAAATCATTGATAATCTCCCTGTGCGCCTGGGTTGGTGTTGGTGTTTTGCTGAAACTGTTTTTTTGTTGCATCATAAGAGGGCAGATGTGAAACAATGCTGAAGACTAGCAGTTGGCAACCTTGGTGTCAATTAATCCTTTGTCCGGGCGCTTTTTTTGTGGATGCTAAAATATTTAACCACAAGCTTATTTGTCATAATCTTTGGAATGGATCATGAGGGAAGAGGGTACTTTTTTACAAAACGACGTTGGCAGGCCTACCTGGGCTGATATTGATCTGCAAGCGCTGCGACACAACCTTGATCAGGTCAATAAGCTGCTTTATCCACCTCAGCGGGCTATGGCGGTTGTCAAGGCGGATGCTTACGGGCACGGGGCCGTTCCGATTACAAGGGCGCTGGTCAGCGCCGGAGTTATCGATTTTGCGGTGGCGACCCTGGAGGAGGCACAAGCACTGCGCCGGGCGGGAATTGATCAGAATATTCTGGTTCTTGGGGGCTGCTTTCCCGGCCAGGAAGAGGCCTTGTTGCGGGAATCATTGATGGTGGCCTTGTTTGATCTTGAAACGGCGGAGCGACTTAACAGTGTTGCTGTTCATCATCGGCAACTCATCAGTGTTCATTTGAAGGTTGACACCGGCATGGGACGGGTCGGATTCACGCCGGAGGAGATGCGGATTGCCCTGCCACGATTAAAGATGATGCCGGGGCTTGTTGTTCGAGGGTTGATGTCTCATTTTGCCTGTGCCGATATACAACAGTCACATGTATCGGCTGCTCAGCAACGTCTTTTTGCCGATATGGTTGATCTGGTACGTGCCAGTGGTATCAATCCGGTGGATATCCATCTTTCCAACAGTGCCGGTATTTCTGCACGCTATTGCTCCGGATGTACTCTAGTGCGACCGGGAATTATGCTCTATGGCGGATTGCCGGGTGGTGATTACGCTTCGATTCTTGATCTGCGGCCGGTAATGCATCTGCGTACCAGAATAGCTCAGTTGCGTAAGCTGCCGGCTGGAAGCGGTATTTCTTATGGTCACCGTTATCGTGCCGACCGGCCGATCAAGATGGCGGTGTTGCCGATTGGATACGCCGATGGCTATAACCGTCTACTGAGCAATATCGGTCGGGCTATCGTGAGGGGACGTATAGTTCCCGTCATCGGCCGGGTTTGTATGGATTGGACAATGGTTGATGTCAGTTCAGTTCCGGATGTTGAAAGAGGTGACTCTGTTACTCTTCTTGGAAGCTCGGATGGATTGGTAATCACGGGAGACGAGATGGCGTCACAGTTGGATACGATTTCGTACGAAGTATTTTGCCGTATCGGTGCCAGGGTGCCGCGGCACTACCTTCCTTCAGGCTGAAATCGATTGTCAGTAGACCGCTGATCGTGCTAATAAGTCGGGGCTTCAACCCATAACAATAAAGGGTCCACAGATACTGGGATCTTGTACACTGACGCAAATATTTTCATCTCGTGCGCATAATCAATAGATGAACAAAAGAGAAAGGAACCAGGATGGCTGCCATCAAGCGTGCACTCATATCGGTATCAGATAAAACCGGCGTTGTCGATTTTGCCCGGATATTACACAGCAACTATGGGGTGACGATTCTCTCTACCGGCGGCACCGCCAGATTGCTGCGTGAAGCGCAGATTCCGGTGACCGATGTTTCTGAATACACCGGCTTCCCGGAGATGATGAACGGCCGGGTCAAAACCCTGCACCCCATGGTGCATGGCGCCCTGCTGGGCCTGCGTGATAACCCTGAGCACCTTGCCGCCATGCAGCAGCATGCTATCGAAGCGATTGATCTGGTAGTCGTCAATCTTTACCCCTTTGAAGCAACGGTCGCGCGTCCAGACTGTACCCTCGAGGATGCCATTGAAAATATCGATATCGGTGGTCCGAGCATGTTGCGCAGTGCCGCCAAAAATAACCGTTCGGTTACCGTGCTGGTAGACCCGACAGACTATGCCACCGTGCTGGACGAATTGAAATCAAGTGGTGGTGCGGTGTCGCCCCAGACCAATTTCCGGCTGGCCGCTAAGGCTTATCAGCACACCGCTGCCTACGATGGCGCCATCTCCAACTGGCTTGGTCAGCGTACCGGCGCGGAGGTGGCGGATTTCCCGATCAGCCTGACCCTGCAATACCAGCATAGCCAGGGGATGCGTTATGGCGAAAACCCCCACCAGAAAGCGGCCTTTTATGTAGAAAAGGGGTTCAGTGAAGCTTCAGTGGCGACGGCCGGACAGTTGCAGGGTAAAGAGCTCTCGTACAACAATATTGCCGACACCGACGCGGCGCTGGAATGCGTCAAGCAGTTTGATGCTGCCCCGGCCTGTGTCATCGTCAAGCATGCCAACCCCTGCGGGGTCGCCATTGGTGCCAATCTGCTGGAAGCCTATCGCAAGGCTTTTTCCACCGATCCGGAGTCAGCTTTTGGCGGTATTATCGCCGTTAATCGTGAACTGGATGGCGCAACGGCAAAGGCTATTGTTGATAGTCAGTTTGTTGAGGTGATTATTGCGCCGCGGGTTGCCGCAGAGGCAGTGGCCGTTGTTGCTGCAAAGAAGAATGTCCGTCTGCTTGAGTGTGGCCAGTGGCCGGTCAACAGCGCAGCGCGGCTCGATTTCAAAAAGGTGCATGGCGGCTTATTGGTACAGGATGCCGATTTGCAGCTCAGTGCCGAATTGAAGGTTGTGACCCGTCGTCAGCCGACCGCCGAAGAGATGAAAAACCTTGACTTTGTCTGGCGAGTGGCCAAATACGTCAAGTCCAACGCCATCGTCTATGGTAAGGACGGGATGACCATCGGTGTCGGTGCCGGCCAGATGAGTCGTGTCAATTCAGCGCGTATTGCCGCTATCAAGGCAGAACACGCGGGTTTGAGCGTAGCCGGTTCGGCCATGGCCTCCGATGCCTTCTTTCCCTTTCGTGATGGGATCGACAATGCAGCAGCCGTCGGGGTGACCGCAGTTATTCAACCCGGCGGATCGATTCGTGACGAAGAGGTGATCGCTGCAGCGGATGAGCACGGAATCGCCATGGTGTTTACCGGGATGCGCCATTTCCGCCACTAGTAGGGGCGATTCATGAATCGCCCTTACACGTGTGTAGATGAATCGCCCTTACACGTGTGTAGATGAATCGCCCTTACACGTGTGTAGATGAATCGCCCTTACACGTGTGTAGATGAATCGCCCTAACATGGGC
>SLDV01000028.1 GCA_007125165.1 Geobacteraceae bacterium
AACTTAAAACAGGAATCAGGGTAAAATTCAACGTAAATCGTAATTTATCAGCATCCCAGGCCGGAGCGACTTCAGCCGCAAATGATCGTGCCTGAAGACAACTCCTGCTCCGTCATGCCGTAATGTTTGTGGCCGGAATCCATCTTTTTTCTGAATCCCCGAAAAAATCCCTCAAGGATGAAAACAGGGCTGAAAGGGTGATCCCTTAACGGAAATCAAAATCTAGCGTACATTGAGGCGGGAGAAAACCATGCCTGACAACTCAAGAGAACCGGCAACAGACTATCAAAGCCGCCGACACCATCTGCAACAGATTTACCAGGCGGCCCTGAAGCGCGTTGATCCTTACATGGCCATCCGCAACATGGTCAGCCTGTCCGATAATCTGTTGCAGGTTAAGACCGAAAAGATAGCGATCGATCTTGATTTAACCCGGTTCGACCACATCCTTCTGCTCGGAGCAGGCAAGGCCACGGCACCCATGGCCAAGGCGTTTGAAGAAATACTGGGAGAGCGTATCGATACCGGTCTCATCTGTGTCAAAGAAGGACACATTGAGCCTTTGCAGCATACTGAAATCATCGCAGCCGCCCATCCGATCCCCGACCGGCGCGGATGGACTGCTGCGCGTCGAATTGCCGCTCTGGCGGACGCCGCCACCGAGAACAGTCTGATTATCAATTGTATTTCCGGAGGCGCCTCGGCTTTACTCCCCTACCCCCTTGGTGCGGAGGAAGGGTCCGACATGCCCAGTATTTCCCTGGAAGACAAACAGGTGATGACCAGCCTGCTGCTTGGTTGTGGCGCCGCCATTGAAGAAATCAACTGTGTCCGTAAACACCTGTCCGCCATCAAGGGTGGTCGCTTTCTGCGTCTGGCGTCACCGGCCCGGAGCCTTAATTTCATCCTGTCGGACGTCATTGGCGACGACCTTGGCAGCATCGCTTCCGGCCTGACCAGTGCTGATCCCACGACCTTTGCCGAGGCTATCAACATCATTGACCGCTATCAACTCAGAGCCCGAACTCCGGCAAGCATTTTAACCACTCTGGAACACGGGCTGGCCGGCAATATTGAAGAAACCCCAAAGGCTGGTGACGTATGTTTTGACTACGCCACCAACATCCTCATCGGTACCAATCGCCACGCCCTGCTGGCAGCGGAACAGCAGGCGGCCCAGCTTGGTTACCACACGCGCACGGGGAGCGTCCCGATCACCGGCGAAGCCCGGAATGCCGCCCGCTATATGGCAACCATTGCCAGAGAAGTTGCCATCAGCGATATATTTATGGAGAAGCCTGCCTGTCTGCTGTTTGGTGGAGAAACAGTGGTAACACTGCAAGGGGAAGGCAAAGGTGGACGCAATCAGGAGCTGGCCCTGGCATTTCTCCAGGAGCTGGCATCATGGGACAACAAGCTCAAAGAAAAGGTTTACTTTCTCTCGGCAGCAACCGACGGCAACGACGGCCCCACCAACGCCGCAGGGGCATTTGCTGACAGGGAAATCCTCTCACGTGCCATGGCCGCCGGTCTTGATATGGCCTCCTATCTCGCCGCCAACGATTCCTATCACTTTTTTGAAACCATTGAGGGTCTGTTCATCACCGGACCAACCAACACCAATGTCGGCGATCTGCAATTGATTGTGATTCACTGACCCCGTCGCGGCAACAGAAAGCGATAACTGTCGATACGCAAAATCGCCCCACTTGCGGTAATCTCTTCTACCGTGAGGTTGTCCGCTATTTGCGCACCCGCCCTTACCAGACGGCCGTTAATCTGGACCAGACCGGCACCGGCATCGTTTGCATTAAAAGCATGCAGAGCCATCTGTAATGCTGGCAACCGTCGCCGGACTTCAGCGGGAAGTTCAGCCATACTGTAGAGAGGGTCGTCCCCAGCAGGTGGCGCTGGCAATGGGCCCGGACCTGCTGTTGTCTCAGCCTGACCTTCTGCTACAGACTGATGCAACAGTTCTATCTGTGGTTGCTGTTGCGCAGCCGGTCGAAAAACTTCAGGCGATGGTGGCGCGGGAACAATAACAGGTGCTTGAGTATCCGTTGCTCTTTGCTCAGTATTGGTAACTCGTTGCTCCGGAGTCACAACATCCTGCCGTGAACGTTGCCAGACAAACACTCCCAGCAGCAATACAACACACAAAAGCAATAGCGCAATCAGCGGAGTCCAGTAGCGCGAGGCAGAAGCACTGACAGAAACCGGCTCAAAAATAGTACGAGGTTCCTGATTTTTTTGGACTCTGCGTTTGTGTTCTGATTTTTTCAGGGCATCAAGAATGAATGACATCTTCACCCCCAGGCAGAGTCTCGACCGGCAGCACAGTAAGTGGCTGCTGCTCCAATTCCGAGCTTTCTGATGGACGTTGAATGGGAATCCGTATCGGCTTTTCCTGCTGTGATGACGGAATGTACAGATAAGCAGCCACACCAGCGACAATCACAACCAGGACAACCAGTAATGCTGAAAATATCCACATATCTCGTACTCGAAGCGGCTGATTCTTGCCCAATATCTCGGCTGCGGCAATCGTCAGCAATTCTGGTGTCACCATATGCTCCCCCCGCGCGTAGGCGCCCAGCAACGCCCGATCACTGATCAGGTTAATCAGCCGCGGAACACCACCACTTAAACGATACAATTTAGTGATCGCCGCAGGGGAAAAAAGCGGTCGCTCGACTCCGGCCTTCTCCAGTCTGTAAGCCAGGTAGGCAGAGAGATCATGGCGCGAAAGAGGTTCGAGATGATAACGAGCCGTTACCCGCTGCGAAAGCTGGCGCAATTCCGGTTGCTCAAGCATTC
>SLDV01000086.1 GCA_007125165.1 Geobacteraceae bacterium
GTCAGGGTAACGGTGGATGATGGCCGGTACGGGAGCATAATGCGCTTCGGCCAGCGGGTCAGCGTAACCACCATCTTCCAGCTCCCGCACATCCGGAACACACTGGCGCCAGATGGGATCGTCAACTTCACGGATCAGGTCATAATAGCCCGGAGTAATTTTTAGCGGATAGCGCGCTGTCACTTCACGCAAAGATCCTGGATCAATCCCGAACCGCTGCGCCAGTTCATCGACCGTCGTTACGCTTTCTTTCAGCCGCTGTTGCCACAACTCAACCGCCATCAGACTGCTCCGCTGTTATTCATCAGGCGACTCGTCCAGCGATCCACCGAGATTTTTCACCATGTCCTGCAGCTGGCGATTCTGCCGGGTCAACTGATCGATACGCAGATTGCAATCGGTGACAACGGCGTTAAGTTCTTCCAGCAGCCGATCCTGATAGCTGGCACGAATTTCGAGCTCGTCGAGACGTTTAGTTAAAGAGTCCAAGGCCTTCTCCTGCATCAAGGATGTATCTGATAGTTTGCAAAAGCGACGTCAACCATATCATCGGTATCTCTCGCATCAGCTTTATATCACGTAAGCACAATCAAGGCTTCATGAACATCGCCATCAGGAAACCTTTAGCCCGTACTTTTCCAACCGGTAGAGTAGAACATGACGGGGGATATGCAACAACTCGGCGGCCCGGCTCTGATTGCCGGCGGTTTGTTGCAGAGCCTGCACAATGGCTGATTTTTCCAATTCTTCAAGGGGATAGCCGGAGGCGGGCAACACGAAAGGAGTTGCAGCCACCGCTTGTCCTGCCCGGATGCTCTCGGGAAGTTCGCTTAATTCAATGGTGTCAGCGGTGCAGAGCAGGGCCAAACGCTGCATCAGATTCTGCAATTCACGGACATTACCCGGCCAGGAGTACGACTGCAAAGCCGCCAGCGCTGTCGCCGACAACGCCAGAGAACGATTGTAGTCGCTATTGCGCAAAAAGTAGCGCGCCAGCAGCGCAATATCTTCCGGGCGCTGTCTCAGGGGCGGAACCGTCAACGGAATCACTGCCAGGCGGTAATAAAGATCTTCCCGAAAGCGCCCGTCGGCAATAGCTTGCTCCACATCGATATGGGTTGCTGCTACCACCCGAACATTAACCGAACGGACCTCGCCACCAACCGGTTCAATCTCACCCAGCTGCAATGCCCGCAGCAGTTTGGGCTGTTGATCTAACGGCAACTCACCAATCTCATCAAGAAACAGGGTTCCGCCATCGGCCTGTTCGAACTTTCCTTTGCGATCCTTCAGTGCACCGGTAAAAGAACCTTTAACATGACCGAAGAGTTCGCTTTCGATCAGTCCGTGCGGAATTGCCGCACAGTTAACCGCGACAAAAGGCTTATCGGCCCTGCTGCTGCGCTGATGCAGACGCTGAGCCAGGAGTTCCTTGCCGGTACCGCTTTCACCCCGCAACAGCACCGTAACCTCAGCATCAGCCACACGATCCAGAACCTCCAGAACCCGCTGCATGGCAGGTGATTCGGTCAGCAGACTGACTCCGCGCTTGTTGTCAAGTCGCTGACGCAATTCCTTATTTTCCTGCTGGAGGGCGGCAAAAGATAAGGCTCGATCAACTGCCAGACGCAACGCGTCACGAGAAAATGGTTTCACCAGATAGTCATGGGCTCCCTGCTGCAAAGCCCTTACAGCGCTTTCTACGCTACCGAAAGCCGTTACCATAATCACCATCACCTCAGGAAAGTCCTGCCGCACTTGAGTCAAGAGCTCAAATCCCCCTATACGCTGCATCTTTACATCGGTAATAATCAGACGCGGTCGCCGGTTACGAACAGCGGCAAGAGCCTCATCACCGTCGTTGACAACCCTCACCTTATAACTTGCCTGCTGCAGAGTATATT
Organism: Geobacteraceae bacterium; assembly: GCA_007125165.1. Lineage (GTDB taxonomy): Bacteria > Desulfobacterota > Desulfuromonadia > Desulfuromonadales > Geopsychrobacteraceae > Pelovirga. The sequence goes on from SLDV01000086.1 coordinate 1,905, forward strand.
CCATCATCCGCCGCAGGGAATCATCGTCATCGACAATCAAAATATCATCAGACATAAGCTGTTCCTCTAACATCAGACTGACAGAGGTCAAATTCACAAAAAACGAGCCGGTTCCAGTCGCTGGAGAATATTCTTCAAACAACTGTTGACTATTATACAAAATAGTTAAGCTGCCGATCTTATATTTTTAGAATTTTTAAGGTTTAAGCGTAAATTCAACCAGTTAAGCTACAATTAAAAAGTTGGCACTCTTTCTGCGTAACGGAATGGAAACTTCCACCAATCCACAGAGGAGCAACGACATGAAGCAACTGGTATTTTTTTCAGCCCTGATGACAACACTGATATTCGCCGGTCCAGCGTTGGCGACTGGCGATCCTCACGCGCACCACGCCGCGCCCCAGGCGGTCTCACCTGCTGCTGTTGAGACAAATCAGTCGGATCAACATGAAACATTATCGGATCACAGCAACCACACAGAACATGAAGGACACTCAAATCACGAAGGACACACAAGTCATGAGGGGCACACAGGTCATGAGGGGCACTCTGGCGGGATGCACCAGCAAAAAATGAAGGGGCACATGGCGATGAAGGGCGAAGCGTCCAGCATGAAGCAGCGAAAAATGTCGCGCTGCGCCATGATGAAGGAACAGATGGACCAAAAAACGCTCTAGCAGGGTGCTGAAAAGCCTTTCTAGGCCTTGCAAAACCTGACACAACAACACCGGTGAAAAGAGGGTACAGCAGATGAAACAGATGAACAGATACATTCTGGCCGGTCTTTTATTGGTCTTGGTTTTTTTTCTGAACGCCTGTACCGGAAACCATAACGAACATGCTGAAAGTCACGAAGCAGAAGGCACAGGCATGATGGACCACGGTATGATGGGTCAGGGTGGTATGGA
>SLDV01000144.1 GCA_007125165.1 Geobacteraceae bacterium
CCGCCACGCTGTGCGAGAGCTGCTTGCGCCGCATCAAAATTTTCCCGTAAATATCTGATATCAAGCATTGTTTTCTCCTTGTGATCGATCTTGTTCAGTGCTCAAGGTCAATAACACTTTGAAAAAGCGTGGTCAAGTTGTAGGTTGAAAATTCATTGCCTCTTTTCTGGGGAGGGCTCAACGTTCACTTTGTTCGGGAAAGAGATTTGCCTCAGATGCAAGGCGTCACAGGGATTTTCACCGCAGGCGTGGCAGCGCCACGTCGAGGATGGAAATCAGTGGGACAACGCCGCAGATGGGGTGAAGCTATTTCCCGTTACGCCCATTCACCCACCACTGATGATCCTCATCAAACCACCACTTCGACGAGTCCGTCTTCCAGATTGTCTCCGCCAACTCCTTGGCGATCTCGGTTTTCAACCGTAAGCGGGAAAAAGGGTACCATTCATCGGCATAGCGATTGCCCAGGTCCTTGTGCTCTTTGAGAGACAACACCATCTCCAGTTGGTCGGCATCGTGGGCCAGTTGTGACTCGTAACTCTCACGGGCGGCAAACTCATTCAAGGTTTCACGATAATCGTCACCAAAGGGAAGTTGATCCGCCAGGTCATCGACCGCTTTCTGCTCATCCACCTGGACATATTTTTTATTGACGTAATTCAAATCACCGGTGCGCGCCTCCGGAATATCATGGAACAGGCAGAGCTGAAGGACCCGCGCAACATCGGCCTGACCATCAAGCTGGGCCAGGGCGTAACCGATCATCGCCGTGCGAAAGCTGTGCTCCGCCACCGACTGGGCACCCGAACCAAGAAACTGAAAGCCGGTCCGTGGAGTGCGCTTGAGCATCCCCACTTCAAACAGAAAATTCGCTATATTTTTCATGCCTTTTCCTTCCCACTCCCCACTCCCTGTTTCCAATTATGCTGTTTTCGCAAGAAAGCCATTTGTCAGGATGGCTAAGCAAAAAGCGCCAAATGCAAGGCGCGCGATTGGCGAACAATGAGGTGTACTTATGTACGTCGAAGCCGTGAGACAATGGCAGCAACGCAGCAGTTGGGGAGTTTTTGCGACGCCATCAATTAGCCTTGCCAGACACAAAACACCCCCACCAATATCAACCCCACCGACGTCAGGCGGATCTTGCCAAAAGACTCCCCAAGAAACAGCAGACCGATCAGCACACCGATCAACAGGCTGACCTGGCGCACCGGTACCGCATAGCTGACCGGCGCCAGCACCAGCCCGTAACGAAAGGACAGAAACGACGCCAGAATAACCGGTCCGGCCCAAATCAGCAGGTACGGTTTTTCCTGACGACCGCGCAGAATCCGGCCGCGATAGCGTGGCCGCAGCAAATTCAGCGTCATATAGACCATCATGAAAAAAACCAGCACATAGGTAAAACCGAAGGGAGAATAACCATCAACCCCGACTTTGTCGATGATCGCACCGGCAGAATACACCAGACCAGCCAAAAGCGCAGCCTGCACCGACGGATTGGCGAGCTGGGTAAATGGGTAGATGACATCGCGCAGCCCCAGACCGCGCAATTGAATGCAATAGGCTCCCAGGGCGATCAGAACAATGCCGACAATCCCCATTGAACTTAATTGTTCATCGAGAAACAACACCCCCCAGATCGGCACATAGATCATCGCCGTCTGGGCCAACGGGTAGGTGACCGACAAATCACCCTGACGATAGGCAAAGCCACCGAGCCAATGATACAGAACAAAACAGAAGGCGGCCATCGCCGCCAGGGTGATCGACCGTGGTGTCAGCACTGGAAACAGGTCAAGAACAACCATCAACAGAGTCATCAGCAACCACGAACAGAGGAACATCCACCAGATAAAGATGGTCTTGTCATGGCTCTGTTTGACCATCAGATTCCACAGGGCATGCATCAGGGCGGAGAACAGAATCAATAGCAGGGCAAGGGTTTCCATGGCCGGCATCATAGCCGATGACCGGGGGGAAGAAAAGCACCTTTGACACCGGCGACAAGTCGGCTATTCTTAACAAACTACCCCGCCACAGGCAACGGGGTATGGGAATTCAAAATTCAGAATTTAGCATACAGAATCCTGAAGAAAGTCCCGGGTGACTGATAAAATGTTCAATGACGAGTAACTATTCAGCTCTATACTTGCGCAGGGCCTTCGGATCCTGTGGCAAGGGTGTCTGTCGCCATGGACGGCGACAGCAAGCGGTCATGGATGACGAAAAGCGTCCCTTGACATAGGGTCCGAAGGCCCGGTGCTGAACAGATACAATGACGAAAGGATAACACCATGACCACATACCGAACTGAACAGGACTCTCTGGGTGAGATGCAGGTTCCGCAAGAGGCCCTCTATGGCGCACAGACAGCTCGTGCCATCGACAACTTTCCCATCTCCGGACAACCCCTCCCGGCGTCCCTGATCCGTGCCCTGGGGCTGATAAAAAAACATGCAGCAACATCCAACCATGACCTCGGCCTGCTCCCGCAGGATGTGGCCGAGGCAATTCGTGACGCGGCCGACGAAATCGCTGATGGTAGCCATCTTGAACAATTTCCCGTCGACATCTTCCAGACCGGATCGGGCACCAGCAGTAATATGAACGCCAATGAGGTGATCGCCCACCGCGCAGCCCAACTGATGGGCAAACCGATGGGAAGCAAGGCCGTGCACCCCAACGATCAGGTCAACATGGGGCAGTCAAGTAACGATGTGTTCCCCAGCGCCATTCACATTGCCTGCGCCGAAGAACTCCATCACAAGCTTCTGCCGGTGCTCGATCAGTTTCTCC
>SLDV01000011.1 GCA_007125165.1 Geobacteraceae bacterium
ATATTGGACAGGGCGCCGAGTAGAACCGTATTGACGGTTTTGGCGTTGCCGGTTTCCAGTGCCAGAGTCAGGCCGTCAACCAGGGTCGTCAGGGGAAATTGCTGCTCAATGGTTTCGATCAGGTTTTCCGGATAGGTCTGTTTGCCCAGAGCGACTGAAGGGGGAGCTATCTTCCAGTTGTTGACCACGACCCTGCCGTTCTTGCGCAGTAACGGCAGGTAGCGACAGGTCTCCATCAATTCAAAACTGAAGAGGATATCAACCTCCCCTTCCGGGATAATTGATGAATAAACTTTTTCGCCATAGCGCACATGGGAAACAACACTGCCGCCACGTTGGGACATGCCGTGAATCTCGTTCTTTTTAACGTCTAGCCCGGCCATCAGACAAACTTCGGATAACACTTCGCTGGCGAGCAGGATGCCCTGGCCACCGACCCCGGCAATAAGGATATTGGTTGTATTCATCTCGTTACGCCTCTACTTCCTTGAAAGCGTTAAAGCCGCAGGTCTGCTGGCATACCTTGCAACCAACGCAAATGATCTTGTCGATATTCGATTTTTTTGTGGCTTCATCCCAGGTGATAGCAGGACATCCCAGACGCAGGCAAGCCTTGCAGCCGGTACAGGCCTCATGATCCACGTAAAGTGACGGGCGGCGCTCGAGGTTGTCTCTAGGGACAAGAATACAGGGTCTGGTGGTAATAATGACGGAAACTTCCGGACGGGCCATCTCCTCACGCAGGGTTTTGCGCGTCAGGGCAATGTTATAGGGATCAAGAATCCGCACATGCTCAACACCAACCGCGCGACAGAGTTGTTCCATATCGACGCGAAAGGCCGGGTTGCTGTCAAGGGTGTAGCCGGATGTCGGGTTTTCCTGACGTCCGGTCATGGCGGTGATACGATTGTCGAGAATGATCACGGTCGCCGACGAATTATTGTAGACCATGTCCATCAGGCCGTTGATACCGGTATGCAGGAAGGTCGAATCGCCGATAACAGCAACGACCTTGCGCTGCTCCTCTTCACTTAACACCTTGCTGATACCGGTGGCATTGCCAATACTTGCCCCCATGCAGACACAGGTATCCATGGCCGACAAGGGGGGCATGAAACCTAATGTATAGCAACCGATATCGCCGGTAACAAACGCCTTGGCGCGATTCAGCTCCATGAAAACACCGCGATGCGGACAGCCGGGGCACATATTGGGCGGTCGTGGGGGCAGATGCTGGGCAGCACTCTCATCCGGCAATGCGGAACCAAAAAGCCCTTTGGCCAGGCGTCCGGGGGTCAGTTCGCCACAGATCGGAATCTTTTCTTTGCCGATGACTGCAATCCCCATGGCCTGAACCTGCTCCTCAATGAAGGGGTCAAGCTCTTCAACAACATAGAGGGTTGTATAGTTGGCGGCGAAATCGCGAATCAGTTGTTTGGGCAACGGATAAACCATGCCGAGCTTCAGAACATCGGCATCGGGCAGTACCTCTTTGACATACTGGTACGAAACCCCGGAGGTGATAACACCCACCTCCCCCTTGCCTTTTTCAATACGATTGAATGGTTGGTTGCAGCCCCATTCTTCCAGCTTGAGGACTCGCTCTTCAACATCATAGTGGCGCTTGCGCGCATTGCCGGGGAGCATGACCAGTTTAGCCGGATTACGCTCGAGGGATGGTGCAGGAATGTTTTCTGGGCGGCTGCCCAGTGCAACGACTGATTTGGAGTGCGAAATCCGTGTTGTGCTGCGCAAAAAAACCGGTGTATCAAACTGCTCACTGACCTCAAAAGCCAGCTTGGTATAATCAAGAGCCTCCTGGCTATCCGCCGGTTCAAACATCGGCATCTTGGCAAACTTGGCATAGTTGCGATTGTCCTGTTCATTCTGAGATGAATGAAGTTCCGGATCATCAGCCGTGACCAGCACCAGACCACCGCGCACACCGGTATAGGTGAGGGTAAAAAGAGGGTCTGCAGCCACATTCACCCCTACGTGTTTCATGACTACCAGGGACCTGGCCCCACCGTAGCAGGCTCCGATTCCGACCTCAAGAGCGACCTTTTCATTGGGCGCCCAGGATGAATTGACCTCCTTGTAACGGGTCATGTTTTCGAGGATTTCGGTGCTGGGTGTGCCGGGATAGGCGCAGGCTACCAGTGCGCCTGCTTCAAAGGTTCCCCGGGCAATCGCTTCATTTCCGGACAGCAGTACTTTATTCATGATGAGCCCTGATAATCTGCTAGTTAAAGGGTTGTTGGATAAAAATCGAATGGCGATAATAGGCAAAGCTTGAGCTTCTGTCAATCACGACATGCAGCAAGAAAAACACCTTCAAGAAGACCGGCATCGGAAACTTTAATATCTGAGATGCCAAACATATCAGCAATAGAAAGAGCCAGTTGTAATCCCGGTAAGATCAGATCTCCCCTGCCCTGCTCCATGCCCGGCACTTTTTCACGATCAACGACTGTCATCGCTTCGAGAAGATGATACATATCCAGCATCCACTGAACTGACAAGCGGTGGTTGTTGATTTTGACTGCATCATAACGCGCCATGCCCATCTCCATGGCTGCCAGGGTTGTCATTGTTCCGGCAGTACCAATCAGCTCAAGAGATGGAAAAGAATGTTTTTTCTGGCGAAACATTGTGCAAAAACCAGCCAGCGCCGAATCAATGAGTTGCTGGCGCTGTTTTGAAGCGCAACATTCCTCAGACAGTCTCACGACGCCTAGAGGATAACTTTCTTGCGCCATAATATGTCCATTGGCAATCAGAATCAGTTCGGTACTGCCGCCACCAATATCAAATATCAAGGCATTTTTCGGGCGTGGAACAATCACTGACAGGACACCGGCGGCCGTCAGACGAGCTTCCTCGGCACCATCAATGACCTCAATAATTAGACCAGTCTGCTGCTCAACCTGGGTGATGAAATCATGTTGATTGACGGCTCTGCGCAGTGCTGCTGTTCCCACGGCACGCAGACAGGGAATATTGTTTTGCTGAAGCTGTAAATTGAAAGATTCCAGGGCTGACAAGGTTCTGTTCATTGCAGCGGTGGACAAGCCTGATGCAATCGAATAGTCGCCGGCAAGGCGAGTGATTTGCCGCTCGTAGGCGAAGGGATGCAATCGGCCTTCGATACACTCTCCGATCAACATTCTGACTGTGTTACTGCCAATATCCAGCGTTGCATGCATCATTTATTGCCGACAAGCGCATCGGTAACCTTAAAGGTATGATCCCCGATCTTTTCATAGCACTGGAGCATGTCGATAAAGATCAATCCCGGCTGCACCGCACACTCCCCTGTATTGAGCCGGGAAATGTGATTCATGCGCAATGAATGCTCAAGAGCGTCTATTTTATCTTCGTATGCGATTGCCTGCTGGACGATATCAATTTTGTCATGCTCCATTGCATCAATAACAAAACCGAGAAACTCACTTGCTGTAGCTGCGATCGTTGTAACTTCATTGATACCGGTACGAGAAAACTTGATTTTTTCATCAATTTTACGAATGTTCAGCGTCCAGAGTGTTTCGCAGTGATCGCCTATCCGTTCCAGGTGGTCCACGATATTCATCAGTGATGTAATCCGAACAGAAGTGTCAGCCGAGATGGAGCGATGTGACAATTTGGCAAGAAAATCCATCAATTCCTGTTGTAAAATGTTGAGGGTAGCCTCGTTTATTTCCAAATCGGGAAGGCGACGCAAATCATTGTCATCAAGAAAACGATTAGTTTCTTCGAGCGTGCTCAGGGCAATTTGCGCCATTCTTTTGGTTTCTCGTCGGGCCTGTCCTATGGCAATCGGAGGCGTGTTAAGGACGCGGTCGTCAATAAATTTGACAGGTAAAATTTCCTGGCGTCCTTCACCGCGGATAAAGTATGTCGAGATTTTCGCAAGAGAGCCGATAAATGGAAGAAAAATAAGGGTGTTGATGACATTGAACAAAGTGTGTGCGTTGGCGATGTGGCGAGCGATATGAGGTTTGTCTCCCATCGAGGATGCATAGACATCAGCCTGAGACTGGGTTTGAATAATAAAATCTGCTTCACCTGGAGTAATGGCCGCAATCAGTTTCAGGTACATTGGAAAAATCATCAGCATGATAATCACACCAAAAAAATTGAACAAAAAATGACAAAAAGCTGCGCGACGGGCAGCCAGGTTGGTGCCGATAGCAGATATGTTCGCAGTGACTGTCGTACCGATATTTTCGCCCAGGATTAATGCTACACTAGCCTCAAAAGTAATGAGACCCGATGTTGCCAACGCCAGGGTGAGAGCCAGTGTTGCGGTACTGCTTTGAGTGATCATGGTCAATATGGCGCCGATAGCTATTCCCAGCAACTTGTAATCGCCTACCAACATGAACAGTTGCTGAAATTCCTCACTGGCCCGCAAAGGATCAAAGCCTTGACGCAAAACAGCAAGGCCGAAAAAAACGAGTCCAACACCTAAAATAACTTCACCGAAATAGCTGATTCTTCTAGTTTTACTGAAAAGTTTCAGGGCTGCACCCACGCCGATAACCGGCAATGCATATTGGGTGACATTGAATGCAATGATCTGTGCGGTAACGGTAGCGCCAATATTAACTCCGAGAAGGACGCCAATAGCCTGCATCAAACTCAAAAGACCGGCGTTAACAAAACCAACAACCATTACGCTTGTGGCGCTGGACGATTGTACAAGTGCCGTAACTCCCACTCCAACCAGAGCCGCAACCAGACGATGATTGGTCAGGGAGGCCAAAATCTGCCGCATTTTTTCACCGGCAATTTTCTGCAGGCCTTCTGACATGATTTTCATGCCGAAGAGAAACAGACCCAACCCGCCAATTAAACCAAACACCAGTTGTTGATTGAACAAAACCGACATTTTTTCTCCACGTGATAATTCTTTAAAAAGGTATGGTATGTATTATCATAACGGACTTATGGATAAACTACATTATGATTCCTGATTAGCGACCCACGCCCCGCGGGGCGATTTTTCATAAAGCAACTTCTATTTCCAAAGAATGTGATTTCAGGTAGTTGCCTTGAAGTTACTCAGAAGAACTAATCTTCCGTAATGTAATCTTATCCCCTCTCCCTCAGGGAGAGGGCCAGGGTGAGGGGGATTTGACGCCACCTTCTCTCAGGAGAAGGGTTCCAGCGGAAGGTTGGTGCTAATCAGTTTATAATTTGATTTAAACAAAAAAAGGAGCCATAAAGGCACCTTTTTTTGCTGAATGAGTAGTATTAGCGTTTTTTTCGATTTATGCTGGCAATCAGCATATTACGGTAATCCTGTTTGGAACGACGCAGGCGCTCGCTGAAGGATCTGAAGATGTTTAATGTCAGTTGCATACCAAGGCGCGGGTTATTGCTCGCAAGTTGATTAAAGTCCTTGCGTGACAGGGCCAACATTGTTACGTCCTCAACAACCCGAGCAGTTGCTGCCCTCGGACCACCATCTATTACGGCCAACTCACCAAAGGTATCACCGGGACCAAGGACTACAAGAGTTTGCTCCTCACCTTCTGCCAGCATCTGTGATATCCGCACAGACCCCTTAAAGATAAGATATAAACACTCTCCTGCCATATTTTCAATATAGATCGTTTTGCCCGCAGACATCTGATGAGGCACAAGGAATGTACCAAGAAACTCGATCTCTTTTCCTGCGAGACCGATAAACAGAGGACTTTCCTTCAATGCACTCAAATTCACATTATTCACAGGCCACCTTCTTCTTTTAGAAGAGATCAGATTTCGTAAGTTTTCACGTATTCAAGGTAGTTTTGTGCGGACTGAAGCAGGGCAGCTACTTCCTGATCGGTCAGAAGCCTTTTTTGTCGTGCTGGAGAGCCGGCAAACAAGGTGCCGGAAGGGATTTTTGTGCCCGGCGTCACCAGGGCGCCGGCAGCAATCATAGCATCATCTTCGATCACTACATCGTCCATCACAATCGCACCCATACCGATCAGACAGCGATCACCAATAGTGCAACCATGTAGAGTTACGTTATGACCAACCGTGACATCGTTGCCGATGATTGTGGGATGGGTCCGGTTGGTCACATGAATAACGGTGCCGTCCTGTATGTTGGTACGATCACCGATCCTGATATAGTTGACATCCCCCCTGATAACAACGTGATACCAGATGCTTGAGAGCTCACCTATTTCAACATCACCAATAATTTCAGCAGAGCCGACGCGAAAAACCGTATCATGAAGACGTGGGGTTATTCCCTTGTAGAGATGAAGCATTCAGAGGATCTCCATAGGTAATACAAGATAAAGAACAGGCCCGATCACAGATGTGACAGGGCCCGGATATTCACAAAGCTTCAGGTCAAAAAGGACAAGCAGGGGGAAGATTAATTGTCAAGCTTGTCAACCCGCTCACGCAGAGCTTTGCCGGCCTTGAAGAATGGCAGTTTTTTTTCATCTACCTTGATAATTTCTCCGGTCTTGGGATTGCGCCCCATGTAGGATTTGTAATCCTTGACCAGGAAGCTGCCAAAACCCCTTATTTCGATTCGATCCTGATCTACCAGAGACTGGGTCATCGTATCGAAAATAAGATTAACGATCTGTTCTGCTTTTTTGTAAGTCAGGTTCTTTTTTTGCGACAGGGCCTCTACCAGTTCAGATTTGTTCATTGACCCCCCCTTAAGGAATCATGTCTTCTAGAATTGGCTAACTTATGAGACTATACACCAAGTTGCGAAGGTTCACAACTGTCAATCAAATTATCGTAAAAGGCGACAATGTCCAGATAACTTTCGCGTCATCCTCCCCGATATTTTCCCAGCGGTGAGGCAAATGAGACTTGAAACACAAGCTGTCACCTTTAGTGAGGATATACTCGTCATCAATAATCGTCATTTTCAACTTCCCGTCGAGCACGTAGATCAACTCATCCCCCGGATGATACATGTTCTTCACACCACTTTGTCCGCCCTTTTTTACCGTACAGTAAAAGGCCATAAACTGCGGGTCACGTAATCTTGAAGTGAACGATTCCGTGTGCATATTGTGTTCATCATCATAGACTGTCTTGTCGCGCTCACCGGGGCGGGTAAAAACAACTTCATGGGAAGTGCTGACGTCTTCAACGAAAAAGTTGATACTTTTGTTGAAAACTGTCGCCAGGCGCATGAGTATTTCTACTGAGGGCGTTGTAAGGCCCCGTTCAATACGAGAAATCATATTGGATGATACTTGCGATTTCTCAGCCAGGGTCTGTATCGTCATGTCTTTTTTAAGACGTATTTCTTTGAGTTTTTTTCCGACTATTTTTTTTATTTGCATCAGATTCTCCCGTCAGGAGTCAAACGTTTGGCGGTGGTGATACGACCCAGAGAATTCTGGCACAATCAGGACTGTTATTCTTCCATCGATGAGGTATTGTTGCCTTGAACGCTATTGAGTCACCTTGAGACAAATGATACAGGTCTCCTTCAATATAAAACTCCAATGACCCTTCAAGGACCATGGCAAATTCCTCTCCGGCATGAATCATACCACCGTCACCACTGTCACAAAATGGTTCGAGAATGTCGATAAAAGCTGAGAAGCCGGGGTCACGTAACCCCTGCATCAGGCTACTGATCTGGTGTTTATCTTCAAAGAAAAAAACCGGCTCTCCCTGACCGTCCGGTGTATAAACAACACTACTTCCTTTTTCCGCTTCTTCAACAAAGTAGCCCAGACTTACTCCCAGGGCATCGGCAAGTCTCATCAGGATATCTACTGAAGGCGTAGTCAAACCGCGTTCAACACGCGAAATCATGTTGGATGAAACCCGCGAAAGGCTTGCAAGCTCCTGTATTGTCTTGTCTCTTTTTAGGCGTGAGGCCTTTAGTTTGCGACCGATCAATTTCTTTACCATACAAGATGACTCCTGTAAAAATAGAATAGGGTTCTATCATCCACACCTTTCGTTGTCAACCTATATATGAGAATCCTCTACTTCATGTGGTAACTGGCGGCAGGGTAAGTTTTTATAAGCGACACAGGCGATGGACGCTGCCCATCCTGCCTGACTGTCGACAAAGATAAATGGATGGTGCCAAACTAACGAAAAGTTTGCATCTCCCATATTGTTTGTGTTACTTTTCTCCGGTTGCGAAGTTGAACACAGAGGAGAAGCTTACATGATCACCGTCTTAATTGGCATACACGTTATTGTTTCCATCGCCCTGGTCGTTATCATTCTGTTGCAAATGGGTAAAGGCGCCCAGGCTGGTGCCTCTTTTGGAGCCGGAAGCAGTCAGACCATGTTCGGATCTACCGGTGGAAACATCATGACTAAAGTAACGGCAGGGGTTGCTATCGTTTTTATGTTAACAAGCCTGTCAATTGCTTACTATTACGGATCTGCAGCATCCAGAACGATTATGCCCGGAACGGTATCTTCACCTGCTCAGAGTGTCCCGGCACTGCCTGCAGGAGAGTCCACCCCTGAGTAACAGGGTTAAAGAATTGCTGGTTTTTTAGTTGACAACTTTAGGACCAATTCAGTATAAAACCTCCGCTTGCCGAAGTGGTGGAACTGGTAGACACGCCATCTTGAGGGGGTGGTGACCAACTGGTCGTGCGAGTTCGAGTCTCGCCTTCGGCACCATTTAAAAAAGCCGGGTCGCATGAGAATAAAATGCGATCCGGCTTTTTGTTTTTCGTTGTTTTCGTTAGTTACCTGAGTATTATGCCTGCTCGATCCATAAAGTGTCTCCACACCCCTGTCGCAACACATCGATCTTGTCGTCAAGCAGACTAATGACGGTAGAAGCTTCATCCATTGATATTCCTCCATCGATAATGATATCAACAACGCGTCCCATATGTTGATTGATCTCATAAGGATCGGCAGGTGTTTTTTCTCCGGAAATATTAGCACTTGTCGTTACCAACGGATGACCAAGCTCTTGAACGATAGCATGGCAGATATGATTGTCAGGAATTCTCACTCCCACAGTTTTCTGCCTGGTGCTCAAGGAATCCGGTACAATTTTGGTAGCTTCCAGTACAAATGTATAGGGACCCGGCAGATGACGCTTCATAATTTTAAATGCAAAATTGCTGACCTGTGCATAATTTGAAATTTCTGCCAGATCTTTACAAATAAAGGAAAAGGGCTTACGGCTGTCGCGTTGTTTGATCTGGAAGATTTTTTTAACCGCTTTACGATTAAAAATATCGCAGCCAATACCGTAAGTTGTATCCGTCGGGTAAATAATAACCCCTCCTTGTTTCAGACAATCTACTACTTGAGAAATCAGACGTGGTTGCGGATTTTCCGGGTTAATGGAAAGATACATGCCCTGCTCCTCTCAATTATAAAAGCATTTTCAGGCCAGAAATCATCTTCAGTTCCGAGTATATTGCAGTTAGCTGCTCAGCGCTGTAAATCGTCAGCACTACAGATACCGATTGATAGTTCCCACGGCGACTTGGCTGAGTGCGCACAGCATCTTCCGCTACGGTAGCGTGAACAGATATCGCCCGCACAACGTCTCGTCGAAAAATTTCACCGCCACTACCAATGGCCTTGAATTGGTAGTGGCACGGGAAATCGATCAAACTTTCTGAATCGCTGCGCTCCGTCATGGATTCTCCCGGAGATGATCAGTATGGCCGAACCCTCGCGCACCCCGATCAGTCTGATCAAGATCTGTCACCTCCACTAACGCTGCCTGAACGACCGGTGCGACAACGAGTTGAGCAATACGATCGCCTGCGTTGATCTGAAAAGTTTCGCTGCCGTGATTAATCACAATAATTTGTATCTCTCCGCGATAATCGGCATCGATTGTTCCCGGTGTATTTACCAGAGTCACACCATGTTTTATGGCTAACCCGGAACGTGGCCGTACCTGTACTTCGAAACCTACGGGAATTGCCATTGCAATTCCTGTTGGTATCAGGCAACGCTCACCAGGCAACAACAGTACCGGTGCAGAAAGATCAGCAAAAATATCCATGCCGGCAGCCAGCAATGTCATATATTTTGGCACGCGGGCATCAGGGTTGAGCTTTTTTATTTGCACAACGGGATTGTTCATAAAGACCTTCCAAACTGGTATCAGGATGGATACAAACTAGCGATGGCCGCAAAAAATCTGCGGCCATCAAAATAACTTTTATAATATATTGTCGCCGCAGCCTTCTATTCTTCCGGCATATCAGCGCCGAGCGCCGCCTTGCGAGACAGTTTGATTTTGCCCTGACGATCAACACCGATACATTTAACCAGAACCTCATCACCTTCTTTGATGACGTCGGTCACATTGCGTACCCGTTCATTGGCGAGTTCCGACACATGAATCAAGCCGTCGGTACCGGGGAAGATTTCGACAAAGGCCCCAAATTCCATGATCTTCTTGACGGTACCCATATAGAGCTTGTCAACTTCAGCTTCCTGGGTCAGGTCGCGAATCATCTTGATCGCAAGTTTGGCTGCAGCACCGTCGGCTGAAGCAATATGGATGGTGCCGTCATCCTGAATGTCGATAGAACAACCAGTCACCTCAATGATGCCCCGAATATTTTTACCACCTGAGCCGATAACGGTTCTTACCTGATCCTGCTTGACGCGGATGCTGGTAATCTGAGGCGCATACTTGGACAGCTCAGTCCGTGGAGTGGAAATGGCTTTAGCCATTTCTTCCAGGATATGAATACGACCGGCTTTGGCCTGCTC
>SLDV01000032.1 GCA_007125165.1 Geobacteraceae bacterium
GAGGGAGAGGGAGAGGGAGAGGGGGAGATTTTTGACCATCTAAAGCCCCCTCATCCGGCTTTCAGCCACCTTCTCCCCCAGGAGAAGGGTTCAGCGGAAGATTGGTGCTAATCAGTATCCAGTATATTAGAGGGTCGCATCGGTACCGATCGTCTAAACATTATAACTGGAACAAAGTGGATAACCAAATTACTTGGTTGACTGTTTTTCAAAGCGCTTACGCTCGTTAGCATCCAGATAGCGTTTACGCAAACGGATCGACTTGGGAGTAATCTCGACCAACTCATCATCGTCGATATACTCCAAAGCCTGTTCAAGAGACAAATTTCTTGGCGGGATGATACGCACCGCATCATCACTCCCCGATGCCCTCACATTGGTCAATTTTTTCCCTTTGCAAGCGTTGACCACCAGATCATTCTCTCGCGAATGCTGGCCAATGATCATCCCTTCGTATACCTGCACCCCGGGACCAACAAACAGAACTCCCCGATCCTGCAGGTTAAACAACGAATAAGCCACCGTCTCGCCGGCTTCCATAGCGATGAGCACGCCGTTTTTACGCCCCTCAATCGGCCCCTTGTAGGGGGCGTAACTATGAAAACTATGGTTCATCACACCGGTACCGCGAGTATCGGTCATGAATTCGGTACGAAAGCCGATCAGGCCACGGGCAGGGATAAGAAACTCAAGGCGATTGGTTCCTTCCATCGTCTGCATGGAGGTCATTTCCGCCCTGCGCCGCCCGAGTTTTTCAATCACCGTACCCTGGTATTCTTCGGGAACATCGATAGCCAGGTATTCTATCGGCTCACATTTTTCGCCGTCGATATCACGGTAAATCACCTCCGGCTTTGAGACCGACAGCTCAAACCCTTCGCGACGCATATTTTCGATGAGAATCGACAGATGGAGCTCCCCGCGTCCGGACACCTTGAAGGTGTCGGTGCTGGCAGTATCTTCAACCCGCAGCGATACATTGGTCCGCAGTTCTTTCATCAACCGCTCACGAATATTGCGTGATGTTACCCATTTACCTTCACGCCCGGCAAAGGGAGAGTTGTTGACGATGAAATTCATCGACAGGGTCGGCTCGTCAATGGCGACATAAGGCAGGGCTTGCGGATTGTCAACGTCAGCCAGGGTTTCACTGATTCCCAGCTCTTCAAAACCGGCAATAGTAACAATATCGCCGGCACTGGCTTCAACGATTTCTACCTGCTGCAACCCCTGGTAGCCGAGCAGTTTAGTGATGCGCCCATGGATGATCTTACCCTCACGTTCTATCCGGGCCACCGAGTCACCAGCACGAATGGTACCGTTGGCAATTTTTCCGGTGGCGGTACGGCCGATGAACTTATTGTAATCAATACTGCTGATCAGCATCTGGAACGGTGCAGCAGGATCACCAGACGGTGGGTCAACACGGTCACGGACCATGTCGAACAGGGGCTGTAAATCTTTTGATTCGTCCTCCAGAGCTGCCTTGGCGATACCAAACTTGGCACTGGCATAAACAATCGGAAAATCAAGTTGCTGTTCATTGGCCTTAAGTTCGCAGAAAAGATCAAACACCATATCGACAACCGCTTCGGGGCGCGCACCGGGACGGTCAATCTTGTTGATTACAACAATCGGCTTGATCCCCAGATCGAGAGATTTTTTCAGTACGAAACGGGTCTGAGGCATCGGACCGTCAAAGGCATCTACCAGTAGCAGGACCGAGTCAACCATTTTCAGAATCCGCTCAACCTCACCACCAAAATCTGCATGGCCGGGGGTGTCAACGATATTGATCTTCAGATCACCGCGTTGAACTGCCAGGTTTTTTGATAAAATGGTGATACCGCGTTCTTTTTCGAGATCATTACTATCCATGACCCGCTCGGTAATCACCTGATGCTCACGAAATACCCCCGACTGCACCAGCATGGCATCTACCAATGTGGTTTTACCGTGGTCAACGTGAGCGATAATGGCAATGTTGCGAATATTTTCAATCATTCTAAACCCCTTATAAATCGTCATTTTCTAGAAAAAGGATGGCGATTATGGCAGAAATGGTGGCGCAATCCAAGACAAATCATCAAACGATGCAACAACCTGTTAATACTCATGTTTCTATAAAAACTTGACAGCTCGGACACTAATTCCTATGTTCCTTGACAGTTGGATAGTGTCCATCCGTGAACTCTGCCCGGGCATTACGCAGTTTACGAATTGGAAAAGAACCGGCTTCCAGACGGAAAGACCATGCCGCACGCGAACATCATCCTTACCGGCTTTATGGGTACCGGCAAAAGCACCATCGGCCGTGCCCTGGCGCAACGTTTAGGTTTATCCTTTGTTGACACTGATCAACTGATCGAGGAACGTAACGGCTGCAGGGTTGCGGATATCTTTGCTCGACAGGGCGAGGAGGCATTTCGCCGGATGGAAGCCGACCTGGCTCAAGAACTGGCCCGGCAACAGGATCTGGTCATCGCTACCGGAGGTGGATTTTTTACCAATCCGAAGAACGTCGCTACATTGCAAACCGGGGGACATATCATTTGTCTGACAGCAACAGCAGAAGAAATTCTTGACCGCATTAAAAAGCAGGAGCAAATTCGCCCCCTGTTGCAGGATCCTGATCCTCTGGAACGCATCAGCAATCTGTTGTGCGAGCGTGATAGTATCTATCGACAATTCCCCCAGGTCGCCACCAGCAAGCAAACATCTGATCAGGTCGTTGATACCATCCTCAACCTGTTGAACTGAGGCCGTCAGGCAGAAACTGCGCCCTTGTTACTGCACCCCGACATTGCGTATTCCCTCGGGGCGCCATGCCGGTGAAATCACGTGACTGCCCTTCCCTTTGAGCTGCAGAAGATTACCCGGCATGACAGCAAACTCCCCGTAACGATCATTTACCAGATCAAGTGAAGCTGCCAGCGCCTCTTTACGCCGCTCCTCCGGCAGCAACGGCATCTGCTGTTCACGCCGTTCAAGGGTCGATAAACGCACACCAAGGAGGCGAATCGGTTGGGACAGCAACAGCCTGTCCAGTATGTTCATTACCGCTTTATAGATCTGGTCACTACGGAAAATGGCCTCCCCTTGCTGCTGCTGTCGGCTGAAGGTTGTAAAGTCAGCGTAACGCAGAACAAGAGTAACAGTTCTACCACTCACACCATAACGCCGAGCCCGACGGCCAACCATCTCGGAGAGTTGCAGGACAAAGCGGGCAAGCGCCTCGCGCTCACTGACATCCTGAC
Organism: Geobacteraceae bacterium; assembly: GCA_007125165.1. Classification (GTDB taxonomy): domain Bacteria; phylum Desulfobacterota; class Desulfuromonadia; order Desulfuromonadales; family Geopsychrobacteraceae; genus Pelovirga. The sequence goes on from SLDV01000032.1 coordinate 3,258, forward strand.
GTAGAGTCATGCTGTGACTGACGGTTTTCACTTCCGCCTCCTGATCCAGACTGACAACCGGTCGACGATCAACTCCCCGGCCCATGAGCAACAGCTGCTCACCAACGACACCAAAATGCCCCTTGAGCAACGGTAGAGGGGCTCTCCCCAGAGAACCACAGGTTGTGATACCAAGACGTTTCAGTTTTTCCACTGTTTTTCTGCCGATACCACAAAGTTCACCGACTGGAAGTTCTTCGAGAATCGCGGGTACCTCCGTCTCGTCGATCAGGGTCAAGCCATCAGGTTTCTGCATATCGGAAGCAAGTTTAGCCAGCAGCTTGTTGGGAGCAATGCCGACGGAGCAGGTCAGCCCCAGATGTGCTTTTAGTCGTGTTTTTATCAGATAGGCAATCCTGGTTGGACTACCGTACAGCCCCAGAGAGCCGGTCACATCGAGAAAGGCCTCATCCACTGAAAACACTTCAACCTGTGGTGTGTAATCTTGAAATAATCGGATCATCTGTTGCGACACGTTGGTATAAAGACGATTGTTGGCACGCACCATCTGCAAATGTGGACAGCGTTGACGCGCCTCATGTAAAGCCATGCCGGTTTTTATACCAAAAGGACGGGCTTCATAGGAAGCTGCCAGAATGATGGTACGCTGCTGACTGCCGACAACGGCTACCGGCTTGCCACGCAAGGCCGGGTTGGACTGCTGCTCGACCGAGGCAAAAAACGCATTCATATCAATATGCATGATGATCCTGGTCATTCGCACAAATCCTCAATCAGTTGAAGAGACCATTCTGACGTTGTGGGAGAATAGACAAGCTCATACAAGGCACCACCATCGGTGACATGAAAGTGGATCAGCAAAGCCTCACCCTGTCGTTCCCGCCAACTGTTGGTCACCTGCTGAATTCGATGCTGGCGGCGATGCAGATCAAACCATACCGGCCGGATCCGTCCTTTAGGACCGTGGATCACTCCAACCCGAATGTCCTGAATAATCTCCTGCATGATTATCCCTGATAGACGCGGATGACCCCGGTCACCTTGCCTGCAAGTCGCAGTTCACCGGAATCGTTGGACAGGATGATCGGAGCAAGATGTCGATTTTCCGGCTGCAGACGAACCTTGTCCCCATCACGAAAAAAGCGTTTAAGTGTCGCCTCGCCGTCGACAACAGCAACAACAATATCGCCGTTATCAGCCGTCGTTTGCGGACGCACAACCGCCAGATCACCATCAAGAATGTGCGCTCCGATCATGGAATCTCCCTTGACCCTGAGAACAAACGAACCTTCACCGCGCACCAATGCGGCATCAACCTGGATGCTTTCTTCCGTTTGCTCTATGGCCTCACACAAGGGTCCGGCAGCAACGGTTCCTATCAACGGCAAAGAACGGGAATGAGAACGTTTGACAAGCCGGATAGCACGGGATCCGGCTCCGGTTCGTTCGATATACCCTTTTTTTTCCAGAGCCTTAAGGTGGCGCAGCACCCCCAAATTACCCATTACACCCAGATGGCCGGCAATCTCCTGAAGTGTCGGCGCCGAACCAAAGCGATCAACGTAATGGGTAATATATGAGTAGGTCTGCTGTTGGCGGGGGGTAAGCAAATTCATGTGCACCTCCGATGATGGTTACCATATAGTAACTATCATCGGAGAAGATCATTGTCAATGGAAGAAGGTGAAACCCTGAAGCTGGCAGGCAGAAAAGTTGTTTTGATATTCTGTATTCTCTCTTCTGTATTCTGTGTTTTATCAACATCCGCACCCGCAGTTATGACATACAACCTTATCACTGCCCTGCGGTTCGATGGTTTCCGGCGCGAAACACACGCGGTTGACACCGCGGCGGATATCTTCCGTCAAGCTGAGGTTGTTGCTGGCACCGATCACGTGACCAAGACACATATTGCCGATTCCGTGGCCGGGGCAACGCAGACGAATGCTGTTAAGCAGATCACCATAACCCCTGATGTCCATACTTATATCGCCCTCATCTACACATCTGAAATCAAATCCCAGAGGTGCCAGTTCGGCCCCGAGCTCAATAAAAAGAGCTTCCAGTTCGGTCTTGTTGACCAACTGCCGCCATTTGTCCACCAGATAGTTACGCTGATAAAAAACCACACTGATTTCTTTGCTGCCTGTCTGTTTCATTTTTTATTCCTGCAATCTACCACCTGATTAGAACTAATCTTCCGTAGATGCAATCTTATCCCCTCTCCCTGAGTGAGAGGGCCAGGGTGAGGGGGAGATTTTGACCATCCAAAGCCCCCTCATCCGGCTTTCAGCCACCTTCTCCCCCAGGAGAAGGGTTCAAGCGGAAGATTGGTGTTAATCAGGATCTACCATGTAAAAAACCACACTAATCAAGGGGCAAATATTCAACTCGAACGATTTCCAGCTCTTCGCGTCCACCTGGTGTTATCACCGTCACCTCATCACCGCCGCGTGTGCCTAGTAGAGCCTTGCCTACCGGAGAAAACCAACTGATACGGCCACGTGCAACGTCCATTTCATCTCCCCCAACCAGACTTAAGCTGCGCTGCTCGCCTTGATCATTCTCCACGATGACGGTTGCCCCGAAGAGAACGCGTCCATCAGCGTTCTTTGCCTGTTCCAGGGGATCGACAATAATCGCACTGTCGAGCTGACCGGTAATAAAACGGATGCGGCGGTCGATTTCGCGCAGGCGTTTCTTGCCATAGTGATAATCGGCATTTTCTGAGCGATCACCGTTGGATGCGGCCCAGGCAACAGTTTCCACCATCTCGGGACGATCCTTGTAAAGCAGTTGTTTCATCTCTGCCCGCAATCGTTGCGCGCAAGCGGGAGTCATGTAATTTTTGCGCTGCTCATTCATTTACTGTTTCCAAATAACCTGGGAAAGAGGCTGTTCTATTCTTCATTCAGCTCTGTCAACATCCCTTTGGCAAAGTTTTTCGCACGGCCACCGGGAGCCATCATCCCATAAGCCATGGCTTCCAGCAATTCATCATTGGTAGCACCATGTTCCTTCGCAACCGCGAAGTGTTTTTTCAGTCAGTCAGGGCACTGTACCGCAACAGCACAAGCAACACGGATCAGCTCACGGGTCTTCATGTCGAGAACTTCAGGGTATTCGAAGTCAAAATATTTTTTGCGCGTATCCACTCACACCTCCACAGTTCTGTAAAAAAGCACTCTATTGGCGTAACAACTACAAAAACCAAAACCCATCCAGAGTGCAGATGGGCTTTGGCTCGGTTTACGTCATATCAGGGTCCTCGTGCAGCCGTGGTTACTTACTCTGCTCCACCATATATTCTACAGCGGCGCGGATCTCTTCGTCACTTAACCTTGGATTGCCACCACGTGCCGGCATGCGGCCGATCCCCTTGATCGTATTTTGCGTGAGAACGTCAACATCAGCACCGTAACGCGCATGACCGATTTGCGGCGCGCCCATCAGACCGCCATCATGACAACTGCGGCAACTCTGCTGGTAGACTGAGCGACCTTGTTCGAAATTTACTGCGGAAGGAACCAGTGCTGCCAACTTGTCACTTCCATCCTTTGCCAATTGCTGAGCTCCAGTTTGCAGTTCTTCTGCTTTATCAGCAACAGCGTCTGAAGCTTTTTGTCCATACTCCTGAACATCTTCCTTCAGCTCCTGACCTTTTTCCACAACCTGATCAGCCGTTCGTTCAACTGCATCGGCTGCCCGTTGTACCGTTTCCGTCGCTGGTTTCGACTCTGCAGGTTCAGGCTGTGCAGCGGTATCGGTTGAATCGCTGCTACAGGCTGTCAGAAGCAACATCACGGCAATCAGACATAACAACTTTTTCATTTTTAGTCTCCTTTGGTTAAATAAATTCAAGAACATGCAACAATCAATTCCCCCTCAAACGACCACCGAAATCCCTGAGCAGATCTTCGGCTTTTTCATCGATCACTTTCTTGTCTTCTTCAGAGACATCAATCTGCAACCTCTTTTCCAAATCACCAATCAACCTGTCGGCCCGTTGCTGCACCTGACCGGTCAGACTTGACTGTAACGACTGCAGGTCACTGAGTTCTCCGGACAACAGACGCGCCAGTGCCGGCGACAATTGACCTGAACTTTTCTGTGCTGTTGCCAAAATAACATGGATTATTCTCTCAACCAACTCCGGCATGGTCAAGCCCTGCTCTTCTTCTCCAAGGTTTCGTAATTCGATCTTCGGCAGCACCAGATTTAATGAACTACTCTGGCCAAGAACGTCGAGGTTGGCATTTACCTGCACATTATCCAGGGAAAAGTACGAAACAATAAATTTCTTGCCGGCATCTCGGGGCTGTGATGGAGGCGAATCTGCTGGTCGGTCTTTGTCGCCGGCAAGTTGTCGGGCGCGTTCGAGCAAGGGATTAACATTATTTCTGCCATCCCGTTGCTCCAGATTCACCCTGATTCCACTCATCTCAATACGAGGAATGATGACCTTGTCACTTAGCAAGGAATTAAGTGAAACGGCTATATCAGCATGGCCAAGCTCAAGAAACTGTGGGGAAGAAAAGCCCGTCGGGTTGGCAATGTTCAAATTCTTCATGGTCGCTTCCCCGCCCAGAAAGGAAAGATTTATCTCGCCTACCCGGGTAGGCACCCCTAGAGCAGTTTCTCCGCCCGTTTCAATCCCCTTTTTAACGATCGCATCACTGTAAAACAGAACTGCGCCGCCGGCAATCACGACCAGCAACAACAGTAGCCCTACCAGTTTAAACAACAGCTTCATATCTTCCTCCAGAGCAAAGCACCAATCCGTCAACGAACCTGATCCGGTTCATCCAGTACCTCTAGATCAGTGGGCAAATTATCCTGATAGTTATCACACACGGGAGAAGGGGCTGGGATTGCACAGGTTTTTTGCATACCTGGCCACAGCGTTACAATTAAGACAGGTATGCCCTGGATCAGCCATTAATGCTCTGGCATCATCGTGACGCCCCTCTCGGCGCAATTGACAGATATGCATCCAATGTGAACTGGGATCTTTGCACTCATGTTCGCCTACACCTGTCATATAACCTCCGAAGTAATGAGACATTTCACAACGTCCAATTATAGCATTAATTAAGGAAGAAAACATGAAAGGAAAAAAGATCAGGGTCCGTTGCGGAATTTACGTGCAAAATCTTCCTCATTTTCCTGGCTGCCAATCAAAATAAGCCCCATTCCTTCTTCCAGTACGGTTTCCGGTGGCGGGGAAACGATAGGATCGGTTGAACCAGGCAGTTCCAGAGCGACAATGGAACAACCGGTTTTGGGACGAATCTGTGATTCGATAATACTCAACCCTACCAGCGACGGCGGCAGTGACGCACGGAAGACATCGATTCCTTCGGTCAGGAAAATGGTTTCCTTACCTTCCAGCACGTTGTTAAGAATGTTGGCACCAACCGACGCGTTGGAAATAACAAAATCTGCGCCGGCAGCGTACAGCTGTTCAACATTTTCCTCCTGATTAGAGCGGGCCACAATCCGCATGTGAGGGCGCTGCCGACGGCTTGCCAGGGTCAGGAAGATGTTGGTGCTGTCGTCATTGGTGGTAACAATAAGCCCTTTGGCATCCTCAATGCCTGACTCCAGAAGCAGGTTACGACTGGTGGCGTCACCAATGACGGTAATGTGATCCATACAATCAAGATTGTTGGTCCGATCGATAATGACAAAAGGAATAGAGCGGCGCTCCAGATAGCGGGCGGCGCTACAGCCGATACGCCCATGTCCCAAAACCATGACCAGATCAGTTGTATCCTTTTCGCCGGCAATTTCCTCCAGGGCATGAAGTTGTTCGCGTGTGCCGGCCAGAACCATCAGGGCGAGAGGAGAAAGAACACTACCGGCTTCGGGAATGGTAAAGGTGCCACGCTCCCACAGACCGATTACAGCCAGACCGGTTTGCTGGCGAATTTTTGCTTCAGCCAGCGTCTTGCCGACAAAAGGAGTAGACTTTACCGGCATTTCTGCAATCAGTAACTTGCCGAACGCATCCAGTATATGGGCTGTCGCACCCAGCGTGGTCGCCCGGGAGGCCAGGTAGCTGCCAAGAATTCTCTTCAATGGAATAGCCCGATTGGCACCTGCCAGCCGCAACAATTCGGTACGCTCCGGTTCATCAACCATGGTAGCAATCGGAGTCTCACAAAAAGAGCGTATTGTTAAGCAGACGTTCGTGTTCAACGGGTCACTCAGGTTGGAGATAACATGCCGGGCCTTAGCAACCTGAATATTTTTCAGAAAGGTGATGCTGGTCGGGCGACCGACAACAACATGCAATCCTTCCTCCTCCAACAGAATCGCTTCGTCCTGGCTGGTTGTCACGATAACATATGGAGTGTGATGAGAAACCAGTTTACGAATCAGGGCGCGGGTAATGCTGTCATAGCCAAAAATAATCACATGGTCGCTGTAGTCCTCACTCAAGAGTACTTTGGGCCGATAGCGCAGACGCTGCTCAATCCAGGGTGCGAGAAACAGGCTGATCATCCCAAACGGCAGCAGGATCAGCATGAAGATCACACCGGAAAAGGTTACAACAGCAGAGAACAGGTGGCCTGTGTCGGTCGTGAAGACATAGTCACCATATCCCAGTGTACTCATGGTAACAATTGTCCAATATACACCCGTTATAAAAGAGTACTGGTGGCCTTCGAAATGATCCATCAGCACGGTAAAAAATGCTGCGTAAACCATGATCAGCACAAACAGGAACAAACAATAAATCACGAGAAGCTTGAGATTTTTTCGCGCCTGACCACGCAGAAAAAAGGCAAACTCGTTGACAGGTCCCTTCATAAAATTCCTATCCGGAGAGCACTTAAAGGTCGTTGTCGGTGTCGGTGACTGCGACTCTTTAAGTTGAGTTAAAAACAGCCTGGCTATCCTGTCTATGTCATTTCAGTAAACTAAAGAGCGTAGGAGCGGAATACCGTCCCTCTGCCACAGCTCACTGGAGTCAACAGTATCACCAGATAAACAATAGGGATTTGTAGCTAATTTTCCCAGGGAAGGCAAGCCTCGGGCTGACAGACAGCTGAATTAGACAAAGGGCAAAACTCAAGTTTCCCCCCGCGAAGAGGCATCGAAGAAGCAGAAAGGATGTTCAGAAATACTTCCCTGATTTTTTTCCGCCAATTGCTCTACAGTCAGCGGACGACTGAAGTAGAACCCCTGCGCCTCGTCGCAGTTTTTTTCGGTGAGAAAATCGAGCTCTTGCTTATTTTCAATCCCCTCAGCAACCACCTTGATCCCCATGGTATGAGCCATGACAATAATCGCTTCGGTGATGGCCGAGTCTTCCGGATGGGTGCTCAAACGCCGCACGAACGTTTTATCAATCTTGAGCCGATGAATGGGGAAATGGTGAAGATAACTCAAGGAACTGTATCCGGTACCGAAATC
>SLDV01000053.1 GCA_007125165.1 Geobacteraceae bacterium
GCCCTGTCGTTGCGTAATATCGACAATGTCGACTCATTTTCCGGAGATAAGGGCTGGTATCTTCATCAGGCCAGAGAGTTGATTGCTTCCTTGCGACAGATCAGCTCCATACCGATTGTTGTTGGAGGCCCGGCTCTGACCATCATGCCGGAGGAAATTGCCGCCTATCTGGAGGTCGATCATGCCATCGTCGGTGAAGCGGAGCGCAGCTTTCCGGCGCTGGTGGCGGCGCTGGAACGTGGCGAGGCTCTCCCCCGGGTGATCCAGCGTGGTCAACCGGTAACCGGGCATGAGTTTGGCTGTCCGGTGTACGATCCGGAACTGGTGCGGTTTTATCATCAGCACAGCGGCATGCTGAATCTGCAGACCAAGCGGGGTTGTCCTTATCGCTGCAGTTACTGCTCTTATCCCCATCTTGAGGGGGGGCAGTTTCGGGTCCGTGACCCACGCCAGGTGGTTGATGAGCTGAAGCGACTCAAGGCTGATCATGGCACCAGCCATCTGTTTTTTACCGATTCCGTATTCAATGACCCCGGGGGAGATTATCTGCTTCTGGTCGAGGAGATCCTGCGCGCTGACCTTGAATTAAAATGGTCGGCGTTTTTTCGTCCCCAGGGTTTTGGCCGGAACGAACTGGCGCTGATGAAGCGGGCCGGTCTGTTTGCGCTGGAGCTGGGAACGGACGCCGCCAGTGATGCAACCCTGGCGGGAATCTGTAAAGGGTTGACGTTCGCTGAGGTCCTCAAGGTCAACAGCGCCTGTATTGAAGAACGGTTGCCGGCGGCTCATTTTGTCATTTTTGGTGGCCCCGGCGAAACCGCTGCGACTCTGACCGAAGGGCTTGAGAACATGAAGGCCCTGGGAGAGTCTGTGGTGTTCGGGTTTTCCGGTATCCGCATCCTGCCTGACGCCCCCTTGTATCAGCGTGCCCTCAGTGATGGTGTTATTGATGCGACAACCCCGCTGCTCAAGCCGGTTTATTATTTTTCGCCACAGATCGATCGCGCAATGATGGAAGGGCGCATAAAGGCGGCCTTCGCCAAACAACGTAACCGGATTTTTCCGCCTTCGGAAGGACAGTTACGCATGGAGACGATGAAGAACTTTGGTTTCGTCGGGCTGATGTGGGATCGTCTGGTGCGTTTTCCCAAAGAACCGGTATCGCTTGCATAAGTTGCTATGGTAAAAGGGCTGAAGAACAAACATATTCTGCTGGTACATCCGTTGGGTTACCAGGCGGATAACGCCGAGCAGGACATTTCACGCCGCGCCAATATCATGCCTCCTCTGGGGTTGGCGAGTATGGCGGCCTATCTGGAAGAGGCGGGATTTATCTGTCGGATACTGGACTGCTACGCTTATCCCGATGCTGACAGCCGTTTCCAGGAATTGTTACGTGACTTTCGCCCCTTTCTGCTAGGTTTCAGTTGTACTACCGCCGGATTTCATGATGCTGTAAGGCTGGCGCAGATTGCTAAAACGGAGCTGCCGCAGGCCCGGGTGGCCTTTGGTGGTCCTCACGTTTCGGCGCTGCAGGAGAAAGTGATCGAATTTTCGCCCCTGATTGATGCTGCGGTAATCGGTGAAGGGGAACAGACCCTGCTCGAACTGGCACAGCACGGCGGTGATGCGTCGGCAAAGATCTCCGGCCTGGTCTGGCGTGACGTTGACGGCAAGCCGGTCAACAATGGCTACCGCCAACAGCAGATCGTGCTTGATGATCTGCCTTTTCCCGCTTACGAACTGCTGGAAGGCTACCCCGAAGCCTACAGTCTACCGATTTTCAACTATCCAAAAACACCCAATACCAGTTGTCTTTCCAGTCGTGGCTGCCCCTATCAGTGCAGCTACTGTGATCGCAGCGTTTTCCGCCGCACCTTCAGATTCAATTCGGCGGATTACCTCTATCGACACCTGGCTTACCTTAAAGAGCGGTTCGGCATCCGCCATATCAATTTTTACGATGATCAGTTCACCTTTCATCGTGACCGGGTTGAGGAGTTCTGCCGGTTGATGGTCGACAAGCCGCTGGGGATGACCTTCAATTGCGCGGTGCGTGCCAATCATGTTGATCGTTCTTTGCTGAAGCAGATGAAGGCTGCCGGTTGCTGGATGGTCAGCCTCGGCATTGAAAGTGGCGACGCAGAGCTGCTGGCGCAGCACCGCCAGAATGTGGATCTGGATCATCTGGGAGAGACCATCCGTACTATCAAAAGTTGTGGCATCCGCGTCAAGGGGCTGATGATGATGGGGCTGCCGGGGGAAACGGAAGCCTCAATCCGCCGCAGTATGGATTATTTTCTCTCCCTGCCGATTGACGATATGAACCTGGCCAAGTTTACCCCCTTTCCCGGTTCCCCCCTGTACGCCGAGATCCATCAGCATGGCAGCTTTGATGAGGACTGGCCGAAGATGGATTGCATGCATTTCCAATTCATTCCCGACGGTATGGATAAGGAGACCCTGGAAAAATTGTTCATCGAGTTTTACAAACAGCATTTCAAGCGCCCACGCATCCTTGCCGGTTACGTTGCCATGCTGTGGAAATCGCCGGACAGTTGGCTGCGTTTTATTGCCCATGGCGGACAGTTCCTGCGCTTTGCCTTCAGTAACAAGCGTTATGGGAGGTAGGGGAGATATAATGGCTGTTCCTGTCCACTGTTTCGTCACCATCCCCGTTTACAACCACGCCGCGACCTTGCGGCAGGTGGTGGAAGGGTGTTTGCA
>SLDV01000161.1 GCA_007125165.1 Geobacteraceae bacterium
ATTTAAACTCAAGTGAATTAAGACAAACTATCTTCGAAAAGCACCAGCTTGAATCTTACTATGCCCCAAATCTGGCAAACCAACCTTTAGAACAGCAACAATTGGATCAAGAGCGTGCACTGGCACGTTTGCGCACAGATTTGAACTTGGCACTACCCGGTAGAAATGCAACCACACAAGAACGCTCTTTGCAATTGGCGATGAAAAAATCCCCCACTGAAGTTGCAGCTATTGCTCAGGATGTCTATGAAAAAGCGCGTATTAAAACAATAAACGATATTTTTCATGCGATTACAACAGACCGTGATGCACTGATAAGCCAGTATCAAGAAAACATTAGGATTTTGATGATAAGTACTGCCAAACAACGTGAAGATCGGTTGATCCAACTCAATGAGGCAATTATTATTGCTCGCTCCCTCGATCGTGCAGAGCCGGGAGAGTTTAGCCCGGATGCCAATATCCACGGTGTAATCAATCAGGGGCTCCCTCTTTACAGCCTTGGGTACAGGTATCTGGAGGCGGAGAAGGATGCGTTGCTCAAAAGAGAAAACAATGAACCGTTCATCCCGGGACTAAGAGAGTTACAGGTGATGGTAGAGTCGTTGCAAGAGATGGTTATCGAACAGGACAAGTTCCAGGTTGTGCGTTTAAGTCAAGCGGCACTGCCGGCAACAAAACCCGACAAGCCTAAGCCTGCATTGATGATAGCTCTTTCCGGCGTTGCTGGTGTCATGTTGGGAACGATGCTTGCGTTAGTTCGTCAGGCTATTATCAATCGTCGTAAGTCTAAACTCGAAGCTGCAGATCATCATTCATAGTCGCAAGGAAGAAGAAATCATGGTTAATCAACAATCTCAATCCACTTCCATCGCTGTTATCGGCCTCGGTTATGTTGGTCTGCCACTGGCGGTAGAATTTGGTAAACATTTTCCCACCGTTGGTTTTGATATCCACCCGCCGCGTATTGATGAATTATGCCGGGGTTATGACCGTACCCGTGAACTGGAAACTGCTGACCTTGAGTCTGCTCCGTACCTGTCTTATTCAAGCCACCAGCAAGATATTGCCGATTGTAATATTTATATTGTTACCGTCCCCACGCCCATTGACGATCATAAAAACCCTGACCTGCGCCCGCTGCTGGCTGCCAGTGCCACTGTCGGCAAGGTCCTCAAGCCCGGTGATCTGGTTATTTACGAATCGACCGTGTATCCCGGCTGTACGGAAGATGACTGTGTCCCCATCCTCGAACAGCACAGCGGCTTGAGCTTCAATCAGGACTTTTTCTGTGGCTACAGCCCCGAGCGCATCAATCCCGGCGACAAACAGCATACGGTGACCAGCATCCTTAAGGTCACCAGCGGTTCCACCCCCGAGGTCGCGGAACGTGTTGATACTCTTTATCGTCGGATTATCACTGCCGGCACCCACAAGGCCAGCAGTATCAAGGTGGCGGAAGCCGCGAAGGTCATTGAAAATGCCCAGCGCGACATCAATATCGCTTTCGTCAACGAACTGGCGCTGATTTTCAACCGCATGGGGATCGACACTCTGGAGGTTCTGGAGGCCGCTGCCACCAAGTGGAATTTTCTGCCGTTTCGCCCGGGATTAGTGGGGGGGCATTGTATTGGGGTTGATCCCTATTACCTGACCTATAAAGCCGAATCAATCGGCTATCATCCTCATATGATTCTCGCCGGTCGACGCATCAACGACGCCATGGGAGGCTATGTCGCCGGTCGCGTGATTAAAACCATGATCAAAAAGGGTCTGACCATTGTCGGTTCAAAAATACTGGTGATGGGTATTACCTTTAAAGAAAACTGCCCCGATATCCGCAACTCACGGGTGATCGATATCATCAACGAACTGCAGGATTATGGCTGCGGAGTAGATGTATACGACCCCTGGGCCGATGCCGATGAGGTGCGTCATGAGTACGGAGTTGAGCTGGTCAGCGACCAGCAGATGCGTTCACAGAACTATCAGGCGGTTATCGCCGCAGTGGCGCACGGTGAATTTGCTGATCTTGACCCGCGCCAACTGGCCGGAGCGGATGGAGTGGTTTACGATATCAAAGGGATGTACGCAAAGGATGTGACAGATGGGCGGTTGTAAAAAGCCCCCACCACCTGAACAGTAGTGGGGGCAACCCCCCTCCGGACCCGTCAGGACAGCAACATGTCCTCGATCCGCTGACTACTGTAACGTCAATATCTGACAAAAATCTGACTGGCGAAGAAAAAACACAAAAAAAGTGAAAAAAACAGTAAAAATTTTAAAAATAAATGTCAGCGTCGTTGATGCTTTCGCAAAAAAACCATTTTAGGGATGGCTAAGCAAAAAACGGCAAATGCAAAGCGCGCGATTGTCGTGCAATGAGACGTACTTATGTACGTAGAAGCCGTGAGGCGATTGCAGCAACACAGATGTTGGCGAGTTTTTGCGACGCCATCTTCGTAGAGGACATGTTAACATGTATTGCAGGGATATTCAGGATGAGGGTCAAGGGCATTAACTCAAAACAAGAGGTTTCAGGTTGTGAAGGTGTTATCCTGCTTATCCTGTATATCCCTGCCATAATAAGGTATTAAGCTTTTTATTGAAGATCTTCTTGCTGCCACCTGTCCGGAATATCTGGCCAGCATTCGCGAGGCCTGGGCTGAATAGAAAGCCGGCAAGGTATGCAGCCACAAAGATG
>SLDV01000121.1 GCA_007125165.1 Geobacteraceae bacterium
CCCCTGGTCCATGGTTCTATTGCCGGCTGGTTTGGTCAGGTGGGTAGCATCAAACCCGGGCAACCCACGATGCAAAAGCTCTACGCCAACCGGACAGCGGGCAAGGGAATCGAGTCAACGTTCGGCAATCCGTCCTTTACCCCGGCGGTTGTGGGAAGCCTTCAGGCAGCGGAGGCTTGCAAAATGCTTCTGGCACAGGGGGGGCTGCTGGACGAGCGGGTATTGTCTGTGGATTTGCTGCAGATGCAGTTCGATGACATTCCGGTGCAATGAGAGATACCCTGATAACCGGCTTTTCAGACCTAATAATAAACAGGTGGGAATATGTACAGGCGCATTTCAGGCGTGTTGGTCATCATTATTATCTGTGGTCTTTTCAGTCCGGTAGTTGCAGCAGAACGCTTGCGCCTGGCAACAACCACCTCGACCGAAGCTTCCGGCCTGCTGGAGGTGCTGCTGCCATTCTTTGAACAAGCCAACGACTGCAGGGTTGACGTGATCGCTGTTGGTACCGGCAAGGCCCTCAAGTTGGGAGAATCCGGCGATGTGGATGTTGTTCTGGTGCATGCCCGCAGCCTCGAAGACAAGTTCATGGCCAATGGTTACGGCAGTGAACGGCGCGATGTCATGTACAACGATTTCGTTCTGCTTGGCCCGCCCCATGACCCTGCCGGTATCGTTGGCAGTAACGATCCGATTGAGGTGATGGGCAACATCGCAAGCGCCGGGGTCAGCTTTGTTTCGCGGGGCGATGAGTCAGGAACCCATGTTCGTGAGCGGCAACTCTGGCAGGCTGCGGGTGTGGTTCCTCGGGGAAATTGGTATCTGGAGGCGGGACGTGGGATGGGGGAAGTCATCATCATGGCGAACGAACGCCAGGGCTACACCCTCAGTGATCGCGGCACCTATCTGGCATTTAAGAATAAGGTAGATCTCAAGGTGGTTTTTGCCGGTGACGAGCGGATGTTTAATCCCTACGGGGTGATCATGGTTAATCCGGCCCGTCATTCACACGTCAAACAGGATCTGGCCCGGAAATTCCTTGACTTTTTGACCTCGGAGGAAGGACAAGATTTAATCAACGGTTTTCAAAAGGCCGGAGAGCAACTCTTCTATGCGCACTAAGAGGCATGCGTGAACTATTTGTCTGACTCCCTGGTGGCCGCTGTCGCATTAATTCTCAGTTTTGACCGGGAGGTTCAGCTTGCTGTCTGGACCTCCCTTTATACGGCTTGTGTTGCTATTGTCATTGCTGCAGCGTTCGGAATTCCGGTCGGCTTGTGGCTCGGATTGCGACGCTTTCCCGGTCGCAGGGTGCTGATTACCCTGCTCAATACCCTGATGGCGATGCCGACGGTGGTCATCGGCCTGATGCTGTTCGGCCTGTTCAGTCGGCAGGGACCGTTGGGCGAGTTCGGGTTGCTGTTTACCCCGGTGGCGATGATCGCCGGTCAAACAGTGCTGGCCATACCCATTGTTGCAAATTATGTCCTCGCCTGTGTAAAAGGTGCCGACCATCGCGTCATTGATACGGCCAGAACCTTGGGCGCAACGCATTTCCAGGCTTCGGTCCAGTTGATCAGGGAGATTCGTTTTGGCGTGATGGCGGCGCTGATCGCAGGATTCGGGCGAGTGATCGGTGAGGTCGGCGTAGCGATGATGCTGGGCGGCAATATCCGCGGTTCAACCCGCACCATGACCACCGCCATCGCCCTTGAGACCAGCAAGGGGGAGTTTGTTTTTGGCCTGTCTTTAGGTCTTGTCCTTCTCTGCGTGGCATTGATTGTCAACCTGTTTCTGAACATGTTACAGCAAAGGTGATGGCGTCGCAAAAACTCACCAACTGCTACGTTGCCGCAATTGTTTCCCTGCTTCGGCGTACATAAGTACGCCTCTTTGCCCGACAATTGCGCGCCACCATTTGGCGTTTGTTGCATAGCCATCCAAGCTGATACTTTTTGCAAAAGCAGCAAAGGTGAGACGATGGAACCGGTTGTCTGTTTGAAGCATATTGTCTTTAGTCGCGGTGTTTTCCGGTTGTCTGTGGAGTATCTGGAACTTTTTCCCAGGCGGGTTTACGCCCTGACCGGAGCTAACGGCGCCGGCAAGAGTACGCTGCTGAAAATTATGGCCTTGTTGGTCGAACCACAGCGTGGAATTGTTCGGTTTCCCGGTTCAACCACCAGGGATCCGGATCAATTGCGTAAAAAAGTCACTTACGTTGAGCAGTCACCTTATCTGTTTCAGGGGACGGTCAGCGACAATCTTGCCTACGGTCTCAGGTTGCGGGGAGTTGCTCGCGAGGAACAGGCACGACGGATTACCTTAACCCTGTCCATTGTCGGCCTCGAAGGCTTTGAGCTACGTCAAGCCAAAGAGCTTTCGTCCGGTGAAACCCAGAAGGTGGCGTTGGCGCGAGCTCTGGTTTTAAAACCTGACCTGCTGCTGCTTGATGAGCCAACAGCAAATATCGACGGCAACAGCCAGCCCGCCTTTGAAGGACTGCTGGCAAGACTGCCGAAATATGGCGTCACCGTTGTTTTTTCTACCCATGACCGGTTTCAGGCGGAACGTGTTGGTGCTGAGCTACTGTGCATCCACGATGGTCAGTTACAGTGTCAACCAATTGCTGCATGCCTGCGGATCTGACCGTATGATCCTGCGTTGGCAACAGACCCATCATCCCGGCTCCCAATGCCTTGTACTGGACAACCCTTTCCAGCGGCAGGACTCACCATGTCACTTCTGAACGATCTGCCTGACAACAGCGTACGGCGATTGACCAAGGTTATTGTCAGGACTATTCACCTGGTCGGCATGGCGGGGATGTTTGGTGCCGCCATGTACGGCGCCTCTGAGCCGACGTACTTTTATCTGACAATGGTCTCGGGAGTTGTCCTGGTAGGGATGGAGGCCTGGTCCGGCTGGATCTGGTTTGTTCAGTTGAGGGGTTTTGCCGTTTATCTGAAATTACTGCTGCTGTTGTTATTACATTTTGCCCTGCAACACACCATTGTCATCCTGATTTTGGTGATTGCTGTCTCCGGCTTTATGTCACATGCACCGGGGTGGATCCGTTACTATTCTCTGCTGCATGGAAAAGTCGTCTATTCGCATCAGGATCTTCTTGGATAAAACAACCTGTGAAGCAGGCGCCCCGGCTTTCCCGTGTCTGCCTGGTCGCAGAATCTGTACAATATCGGCTCCTTCCGGGACATCAATGATGCTTTGCTCCGGTAGCAGTCGACTTCCTGGAACGGGCCCCGATGGTCACTCTTTTACACAAAGAACGCCTTGATACAGTGGTTGCTGCTCTCTGTTCCAGCGGTGCTGAGACGGTACTTGATCTGGGCTGTGGCCCGGGAGAATTGCTGTTGCTTCTGGCTGCGCAACAGCAGTTTCGCCGCATTGTTGGTATTGATACCTCGCAGGAGGTGTTACAGGAAGCCAGAGATCAATTGACCCGGCATCAACATCCGCCCGACGGTAACCGCCTGACTCTTTACCGGGCATCATTCACTGAATGCCTGGAAGAATTAATGGGTTTTGATGCCGTTGCCCTGGTAGAAACTATCGAACATGTCGCGCCGGGGCGCCTGTCTCTGGTGGAACGCGCCGTATTTACAGGCTATTCACCCCGAACCGTGCTGATCACCACGCCCAATAGTGAATATAATCCCCTGCACGGCATGAATGCCGGTCAGTTCCGTCATCCTGATCATCAGTTTGAGTGGACCCGTGAAAAGTTTAAGCGCTGGTCTCAGGGTGTTGCCGGACGCAACGGCTATGCGGTGAGATTTGAAGATATCGGTGATGTTGATCCAAGGGTTGGTGGGTCAACGCAAATGGCGCTGTTTACCCGTAAACCATAAGCGGATCAGATTACTTTGACGATTTTTTGCCGTCTTTTTTCGTTCCTTTTGGTTTTTCGACCTTTTCCGGCTTGCAGACAGCGGATTTTTTGCGGGTGCTGGCCGCGCATTTTTTGCAGACGTATTTTGCTTTATTTTTTTTGACGTCCGATTTTCCCTTTAGGCAACTCATCTGCTAACCTTTTGACTGATCTTTTAACCTATGATGATAAACGCCATGCAACAAGCCTTGTTATCATCAACTGAACAGGTCAGACATTGCAAGGCTTGAACGAAAATTACCGGAGGATCAGATGAAACAATTAACCCTGATACGCCACGCCAAGTCCGACTGGCATACGGGTGCTGCAAGGGATTTTGATCGCCCCCTCAATGGTCGCGGCAACAAGGCCGCGCCTTTGATGGCCGGCCGGATGGTCGAACGGGGCACTATGCCCGATCTGTTCGTCAGCAGTCCCGCCCGCCGGGCCCTTGAGACGGTTCGGCTGCTGGCTGAGGGGCTTGATATCGACACCAGTGACATAATGTTTCGCGAAGATATCTACGAGGCTTCCCTGGCCACATTGATCGAGGTGGTGGAGCAGCTACCTGGTCTGGAGCATATAGCTCTGGTGGGGCACAATCCGGGCTTAAGTGAGCTGGGATTGTGGCTGTGTACACAGGCCCCCGAATGGCTGCCGACCTGTGCTGTCCTCGAATTGGAGCTGGCCATAGATGACTGGAAAGCCGTAGAAGCCGGTTGTGCAAAGCGGCTTTATTATGATTATCCGAAAAAATAGCAAGGAGCCGATCATGAGTGGCGACAGCGAAAAAGCGAGAGATAAAAAGCGCAGGCAACGACGCAAATATGAACGCGAAAGTGGCGAACGTATAGCGCCCCAGAAGAGTATCGACAAAAAAACCTACCAGCAGGAGCTCAAACGCCTGCAGATTGAGCTGGTTAAATTACAGGAGTGGGTAAGGCAGAAAAAACTCAAGGTGGTGGTTGTCTTTGAAGGGCGTGACGCCGCCGGCAAAGGGGGCGCCATTACCCGCATCACTGAGCCCCTGAATCCTCGTATTACCCGGGTGGTCGCCCTGCCTGCGCCGACGGAACGGGAGCGTAGCCAGTGGTACTTCCAGCGTTATACTGAACACCTGCCAACCGGCGGGGAGATGGTTCTGTTTGACCGCAGTTGGTACAACCGCGCCGGGGTGGAGCGGGTCATGGGCTTCTGCAGCGAGTCCGAATATCGCGAGTTCATGCGTTCCTGCCCCGAATTTGAACGGATGCTGGTGCGTAGCGGCATTATCCTCATCAAGTACTGGTTTTCCATCTGCAATGAAGAGCAGGAAAAACGCTTCCAGGCCCGCAATGCCGACCCCGTCAAACGCTGGAAGCTCAGTGAAATTGATCTGCAGTCACGCTCCCGCTGGATCGATTACAGCATTGCCCGCGATGAAATGTTCGCTCACACCCACATCAAGGAAGCACCCTGGCATCAGGTCGATGGCGATGTCAAAAAACGCGCCCGCCTCAATGTCATTTCCCACCTGTTAAGTCAGTTTGACTACGAAGATCTGACGCCGGGGCCGATCGAACTGCCCCAGCGCCCGCCGGAAATCGGCTACGACCGGCCGGTGATTGATGAGCCGGACTATGTGCCGGAGAGGTATTGAGCCCGTATCGGCAGGGAGGATAAATCATGAAATTACATCCACATCGTCATCCCATCATCTATGTCCGTGGTTTCGCTATGCGCGATGCTGATATCGAAGAGACCGTCAACACCCCCTACATGGGCTTCAATCTTGGCTCGACGCGGATCAGGCAATCCCATGACCGATCCTTTCTGCATTACATCTTCGAGTCCCCCCTGATCCGATTAATGAAAGATTACGGTTATCAGGATGTCTATCTGGAGGGCAGAATCCGTGACGACCGCATTCCGCAGCAGAGCGTCATCATCTATCGTTATTACGAACAGGCACAGAGCGGGGAAGGACGGCGCCCGGACATTATCGAAGCCGCCAGCGGTTTAAGCGATCTGATTGAAAGGGTGCGGGATCAGGTGTGCGGCAACGATCCTGAAGTCGAACGGGACTTCAAGGTGTATCTGGTGGCCCACTCCATGGGCGGACTGATCTGCCGCTGTCTGCTGCAGAACG
Source organism: Geobacteraceae bacterium (assembly GCA_007125165.1). Taxonomy (GTDB): domain Bacteria; phylum Desulfobacterota; class Desulfuromonadia; order Desulfuromonadales; family Geopsychrobacteraceae; genus Pelovirga. The sequence continues at coordinate 6,021 of SLDV01000121.1, forward strand.
ATCAGGTCGGCAGCCAGACGGCAAAATGCAGTATCGACAAAGTCTTTACCTACGGAACCCCGCACAATGGCATTGAACTCGGCGGGCTCAATGTGCCGAGAGTGCTGGGACTGTGGGATATCAGCAACTTCAACCGCAAACATATCGCCGCATATCTTGATCTTAAGCCGCGTGACGGCAAGGTCAATCATCTGGACGGCAAGTTTCCGCCGGAGCGATTTTTCTGCCTGGTCGGCACCAATCCCCGTGATTACAGTCTTGTCCGTATCGGGGTTGGTGCGGCCAGTGATGGATTGGTCCGTAGTGAAAATGCCTATGTAGAAGGCGCACCACGCGTCTACTGCCACTTAAGCCACAGCGGTCATTACGGCATGGTGAACTCCCAGGAAGGTTACCGCAATCTGGTGCGTTTCCTGTTCGGTGATCATCGGGTCATTTTGCGCCTGGTGCCGGAAGAATTGCCTTTGCCGCCCGCTATCCGCAAGGAATTTGACGCGAACAAGCAGGTGCGCGGCTCCTACCTGTTCGAATGCACCATGATGCCCAGGGGTGATCTCCCGATACCCCTCACCGACCGCCGTGCTGAACATACATCGGCGGTTTTCAGAACCTTCGATGAGTTGTTCAATCCGCACAGAGCCCAACTACCGGGACCAAGATACCCCGTGCTGGGCAGCATTTTTCTCGATTCCGCGAAAATCACCTCCGGTAAAACCATGGTCTTTACCGTGGACCTGGCTGTGCGCAGTACCGATTTCTGGGTCGACGGCTTTCTGTCCATCAACCGGCGTATCCCGGATGAAAACCTCTACCGTGACAATATCGTGCTGAATGTTGCGTTGAATAAAGATGGCTGGACGTTGCGCTATGTTGAATCGGATGACAACTGGGGCGAAAACCGGGGCACCGAGCTAAGTCGGGATGAGAATGGGTTCTATATCCCGCTCAGCAATCGCAAGGGTTTTCGTGCAAAACTCTACTTTGATGTGTCTGCTTGGAAATAATTGAAACCTGATCCGCAAAAAAGGACAATAATTCCCGGGTTTTTTGCAATTCACACCGCCCCCTGCACTCGCAAAAGACGGTGGATCATCAAGATATCTCTCAGGATCCTCCCACAGGCGCCGCCTGGTAGACAGGCGCACCTGTGGGATCGATCTTCTCATCCTTGAGCTGTGGCTCAACTCAACCGTGGGTCGGTTCGCTATATTATTTCTTCATTCTGCAGGGTTAAATCCCTGATGCGAGCAATTTTTCTTCAGCAGTTCTTTCTGTTTCCTGGTGTCGAGCACCATGGTCGCATCAAAATTGATCGGGTTGCCTGATTTGTCGACAAAACTGAATAACAGGCTGTGCTTGCCGATGATGATTTCGTCTCCATCGAGCAGTTCGTACTTGACGATCTTCTTCTCATTGACGAAAGTCCCGTTGGTGCTGTTCAAATCTTCGATAAAGTAAGCGTTCATCACTTTTTTTACCGTGGCGTGAAAATTTGAAACCGCCATATTGTCGATCAGTATGTCGTTTTTCGGGTTGCGGCCGATGTTGAGCTGTTCGCTCTCGGTTTGGTAACTGGCCAGGGTCTTGTTTTCGTATTTCAGTTCGATCTTCAGCATGTTTCCTCCGTTTGCTTGACTTCTCATTTACCCCTCATTGTCACCATGAGAACGGTTACATTGTCTTTGCCGCCTGCCTGCAGGGTCTGTTTGATCAATTCGTCGCAGACGGCCTCTGGCTGTGATTTGCGCGCAAGAACTGAGTGGATCTCGGTATCCGAAAGCATTCCGGTCAGGCCGTCACTGCAGAGCAGGAAACTGTCATTCTCCTGCAACTGTTGTTCTTGCTGAAAAACGTCAAGTTGTTCGCTGGCACCGACGGCCTGCAACAGAAGGCCGCGCAGGTTGGAGCGGGCCGCCTCTGCTTCGTTAATGATCCCCTGGCGCAGTTGCTCTGCGACCAGTGTCTGATCTTTGCTGAGCAGCTCAAGTTGTTGATCGCGCCAGCGGTAGAGACGGCTGTCGCCAACGTGTGCCAGCAGGGCCTGGCCGGCGTAAAGCAGCAGCAGGGTCAGGGTGGTGCCCATCCCGGACCGGGCCGGATTCTCTGCCGCTGCCGTGGTGACCTCACGATTGGCCGCTTCGATCACCTCTGCCAGTTTCTGCTGCAGAGCTTCTACCTTCGGCTGTTGTCGCAGCAGCGGCTCCAGTTGGCGGGTTACCGTGTCGATCGCCATGCGGCTGGCAACTTCGCCAGCTTTGTGGCCACCCATGCCGTCGGCGACGACGAACAGACCTAGCTGCTCGTCGGCGAAGAAGGAATCTTCGTTATTGCTGCGCAATAGACCGACATCGGTCCTGCCGCAAGCGGTCAGTTTCATCCTTTCTCCATTATCTGTTGCAGCTTTTCCAACTCCATGGCCACGATGCTGGCCGATTTATAGCGGCGCAACGGGGTCTTCTGCAACAACTTGGCAAGCATTGCCAGGCATTCTGCGGGCAGCTTTGGCCGCAGTTCCTCCAAGGGACGATAATTACTGTTGGCAATATTGTACATCAGCGCGGCCATGCTTTCTCCCTGGAACGGTTTTTCACCGCTGAGCAGTTCGTACATCACCACGCCGAGGGAGAACAGATCGGAGCGGCCATCAACCTTCTTGCCGGCGACCTGTTCCGGTGACATGTAGCTGGGGGTGCCGAGGATCATCCCGGTTTCGGTCTGCGAACTGCTGAGCATCCGGGCGATACCGAAATCGGTGACCTTGATCTGACCGTCACCGAGGACGATGATGTTGGCCGGCTTGATGTCGCGATGCACAACGCCCTGCTGGTGAGCGTAGTCGAGAGCCTGGGCGACCTGCTTGAGGATCTGCACCACGCGCAAAGGATCGAGCAGTTGCTTTGGTTGGCAATAGTGGCTGAGTTCCTTGCCGTCGAGCCACTCCATTGCCAGATAGGCCAGATCGTTTTCCTCGCCGACATCGTAGATGGTGACGATCTTCGGGTGACTGAGTTGGCCGGCCGCTTCCGCTTCGCGGAAGAAACGCTCTTTGACACTGGTCAGTTGATCCGGTTCGACCTGTGGGTAGGTCAGGGTCTTGATCGCTACCTGGCGGTTGATCTTCGGGTCGACACCAAGGTAGACAGTTCCCATCGCCCCCTGGCCGAGTACTTTTTCGATCCGGTAGCGGCCGAGGGTCGGTTTTTCTCCCGGCCGGTCGAGAATCAGGGTGGCGTTCGGGTTGATCGGCGGCGGGCTGTCTTTACCTACTTGCAACTGTTTGATGCGCTGCCTGGTGTCACGGAAGCGACCGCTGGCAAGCAGGTGCCGGTAAGCTGTCAGTGCCTTGTGCGGCATCCGTTTGCGTTCGAAATCGAGCCCCAGGTTATAGAGCATCTCCTTGCAGGAATGATCCTTCGGCTGAAACTGGAGAAACTTCTCCAGGGCCTGGTCGAGCCGACCCTGTTCCTGCAGGGTGACTGCCAGCTGTCGGTGGTTGTCGAACATACTGTGGCGGATAGTGCGGCGGCCAACCTTCCAGCGGACGATGAAAAAGCCGCCGGTGCAAAGCAGCAGGGCGGGAGCGACCTGTAGCCAGTAACCGTAGAGGACCAGGCAGACAGCTGCCGTCAATAGCCAGGTTGTAGCGAACAGGCCGAGGCTGATCAGCCCGGCCCGTACGCTCAACCGGGGCACCAGGAGCAACAGTAGAATCAGGAAGTAGATCAATACCAGGGTTTCCAGCTGCCAACCCCAGCTTGGGCGGTGGGGCGGGTTCCGGGAGAGCAGGCTGGCGGTAGCTAAAGCGGCAAGTTCGCTGCTGCTGACCATGCCGCGGGTTGCCAGAGGCTGACGGTCGGCAAAATCTTCACTGCTGCCGAGCAGGACCAGTTTCTCATCCAGTTTGCGATCGTCCAACTCACCGGTGAGCAGCTGTTTGACATTGTACTGCAGATAGGGGCGGCCACTGCCGGAGAGGTCAAGCAGCAGCTGGTAGTCGCGGTCGATACTGGTTTGCCAGGTTCTGTAAGTCAGCTGCCCCGGTTGTTTGAGCGCTGGCAATGTCAATTGGGAGGCTTGGTTCTGCAGCACCAGTTGTAGAGGCAGCGAGGGGAGCAGTTTGTCGTTGACCGGCAACAGCAGCGGGTGGCGGCGAATTTGTCCGTCGGCGTCCACTGTGAACTGTAGGTGCCCGAAGTTCGGGGTTGCCAGGAGAAAGATTTTCGCCGGTGGCAGGAAGTTATACTCCTCTTGCGGTTTGATTTGAAAACCGGCCAGCGGATTTTGCCGTTGCAGTAATAGTTGTTTCGGGTCTGTCACAGGATCTGGCTGCGGGAGTAACTGCTGGTCCGGCAGTTTGCTTTTCAGCTCAGCAGAATATAAGGGCTCTACGGTTAACACTGGTCGCAGTGTTGCGAGCTGACTGGCGAGGGGGGCGTCAGTCTGTTGCTCTTGAAAGCTCAAAGGCTTGAGCAGGGCCAACTGGCGGACCCCAAGTTGATGCAGCTTCCGTAGTACCTGCACCTGGTTCACCCGCGAAGCAACCGCCTCGCCCAATTCTTGACGGCTTTGCTGGTCGAGGGTCAGCAGAACGACCTGCGGGTTGACGTTGGTCTGGCGCAGGGCTAGCAGCTGGTCATAGAGTGGCAGATCGAGGCGGCGCAGTCGCGGGTCGTCAGTGAGCGAAGCGAGCAGCAGCAATAATGCCAGTGCCGAACAGAGTAACCAGCTGGAGGTAAGAAGGGCTTTAAAGTGACGCATCAACGCTCCCGGAGTGTTGGCGACAGGTTATTAAAAAATAATCATACAGGATTTTTGGATCAATGGCAGTACTTTCTTTACCGGAGAGCTGGTGGTGCGAGGATAGATAGTTCATTGTAATCTATACAGATGCAGACTTTAAGCCAGGGTCGGGAGTCCTGTGAGAAGGGTGTCTGTCGCCATATGGATGGCGCGCCAGTCTAGCGGCCATGGACGACGAAAAGCGGCCCTTGGCACAGGATTTCCGACCCTGTGCTGGAAAAGTTACGGTTCATTTAGCCTTTGAGCTTTTTGGCAGTTTTCGCTACATGGGCGCCCTGGAAGCGGGCGCCGGCGAGTTCGTTGCCACTCGGCATCCGTTCTCCCTGGCTACCGGTAATGGTGGTCGCGCCGTAGGGCGATCCCCCGGTGATCTCGCTGTTGTCCATCTGTCCGGCAAAGGAGTAAGGCAGTCCGACCACGACCATGCCCTGATGCAGCAGGCTGATATGGAAGCTGAGGATGGTCGATTCCTGACCGCCGTGCTGGGAGGCTGAGCTGACAAAGACGCTGCCGACCTTACCGATCAGGCTGCCGTTGAGCCACAGGCTACCAGTGGCATCGAGGAATTGGCGCATCTGTCCGCACATATTGCCGAAGCGTGTCGGTGTGCCGAAGATAATAGCGTCGGCGGCGGCCAGATCGTCCACTGTCGCTATCGGAACATGAGCCATGGACTTTTGCGCTTCCACTGCACCCATTTTTTCCAGCACATCGTCCGGCAGGGTTTCCGGAACCCGCTTTATTTCGACTTCGCAGCCTTCGACTTCCCGTACTCCTGCGGCGACTGCTTCTGCCATTTTATAGATATGACCGTACATGCTGTAATGAACGATGAGAATCTTGGCCATGGTTTGCTCCTTTCTTGTTAGTTGCTATAAAATCAAAATCAGGTCAGGTCAAATAATAACATTTCAGCGAACTCTTGCCCGATCAGCCTCAAATCTTTTACTGATTAAAATTAATCAGTAAGTAAAAATATTTATTATGGATCATCTCTATAGTTAAAAACTATAATGCTGCATGAGTTGATCCTGTAAAAAGATTTTCTCCTCCAGCACAGGGGACCACTGACTGGTGACCTTTGATCAATTGAAAATTCTGGTGGCAATTGCCGACCACGGCAGCGTCCTTGCTGCGGCCAGAGCGCTGCATCGTACCCAACCGACCATCAACGTGGCCATGCGCAAACTGGAAGAAGAGTTGAACCTGTTGCTTTTTGATCGCAGCAGCTGAGCCTCATGGACTTAGCCGGAATAGACGGGCTCGATCGAGTCATTAATCCTCAAGACAGTTGACGACTGGTATTTTCTCAGGTCAGGTTGGATCCGGTGGTGGTCATCACCAGTTTGCCGTGCTTGACCCCCTTGGTGCCGATCAGTTCATCGGCGAGTTTTTTGACCTCTGCAGCACTGCCGCGAACCACGGCAACCTCAAGGCAGTTGTGGGCGTCAAGGTGCACATGGAGCACGGAGACAATCGCCTGGTGATGGCTGTGCTGGTGTTCGGTAAGCTTGTCGGACAGGTCGCGGGTGTGATGATCGTACACCAGCGTGACGGTGCCGACGGTTTCTTTGTCATCATGGCTCCATTCTCTTTCTACCAGGGCATCACGCATCAGGTCGCGTACCGCCTCACTGCGGTTATTGTACCCCTTCTCGGTGATTAACTGATCAAACTGGCGGAGCAGGCTAGCATCGATAGAAACGCCAAAGCGGATTGTTTCGTTCATAAAAGGGCCTCATAAAGGAATAACGGTCAGGATGCGAAACTCTTTCTTGAGATGTTATTGAACAATCATCTTATACCTGCCTTAACCTGATCCGGGCAACTTGACGCCTGTTGCCGGGTTTGGCAGTCTATACTAACAGCTCATTGATATTGGTGGGATAACAACATTGTGCCTTTGTTGTTTTTCGATAGTGCTCTGCCTGAAAGGTAAACACCATGACAGATTCCGATAACTCCCTGTATCTGGTGCTGATCAGTGTCCACGGGTTGATCCGCGGTAATAACCTCGAACTGGGCCGTGATGCCGATACCGGCGGGCAGACCCTGTATGTGCTGGAGTTGGCCCAGGCCCTGTCAGAACGGAACGATGTCGACCGGGTTGATCTGATCACCCGTCGGGTTGTTGACCCTGCCGTTGACCATGATTACGCTGAACCGCTTGAAAAGATATCAGACAAATTGCAGATTGTCCGCATCTCTGCCGGGCCTGATGAATATCTGCCGAAGGAGCAACTGTGGGACCATCTGCCCACCTTTGTTGATCAGCTCTACGGTTATTTTCGCGACCAGGATCGTTGGCCCGATATCTTTCACAGCCACTATGCCGATGCCGGATGGGTGGGAGCGCGGCTGTCACAATTGACCGGAATTCCCCTGATTCATACCGGCCATTCCCTCGGACGGGTCAAGCGCAGACGCTTGCTGGCGGCCGGGCTGAGCCGTGAAGATATCGAAGTGCGCTATAACATGGCCAGACGCATTGAGGCCGAAGAATTGACCCTGGCGACGGCGGAGCGGGTGATTACCAGCACCCAGCAGGAAATCGAGGAACAGTACGAGCTCTATGATTATTACCAGCCGAACCAGATGCGGGTGGTACCGCCGGGAACGAATCTGGAGATTTTTACCGCTCCATGCGGTGATGAATTTGATTTGCCGCAATTTAAGTTACTTACCCAGCATTTGAAAGATCCTCAGCGGCCGCTGATTTTCGCCCTGTCCAGACCGGACAAACGCAAGAATATTACCAAACTGGTAGAGGCCTACGGTGAGAGTAAGCGATTACAGGATCTTGCCAACCTGGTGATTATTGCCGGAAACCGAGATGATATTGACGATCTTGACGAAGGTGCTCGCGATGTTTTCTACGAACTGTTAGCGACGGTAGATCGATTTGATCTTTATGGTAAGGTAGCGATTCCGAAGATGCACCGCCGCGATGACGTGCCGTTTTTTTATCGCATTGTTGCTGCGTTAAAAGGGATTTTTGTCAACCCGGCTCTGACTGAGCCCTTCGGCCTGACCCTGATTGAAGCGGCGGCTTCCGGTCTGCCGATTGTTGCCACCCGGGACGGCGGTCCAAGGGATATTATCGGTAACTGTGATAACGGTTTTCTGGTCGATCCCCTTGATCCGCAGGAGATTGGCGACAGGTTATTACAATTACTCGAAGATGAAGACCTCTGGCAGTCTTTTTCCGAGCAGGGCCTCAAAGGGGTTCGGGAACACTACTCGTGGCAGGCCCATGCCGAGCGCTATCTGCGCATGGTGATTCCGGTGGTCAAGCGCTATGAACCCCTGGAACGGGAACCCTTGAGTCGCAGAGAAGCCCTGTATAGTGATCGTGCCCTGGTCAGTGGCCTTGACCAGAATCTGATCGGTGATCCGCCGTCGCTAAAAGAGTTGATGTCGCGGTTACGACGACAGCGCAAAAGTACAGCAGTTATTATTGCTACCGGCAGGCGCCTTGATTCAGCCCTGGCGCTGATGAGTAAGCACAATATCCCCGAGCCTGACATTCTGATTACCAGTGGCGGCAGCGAAATTTACTATGCGCCGGAACTTGAAGAGGACCAGGTCTGGGCTCGGTACATCGATTTCCAGTGGTCGCCCCACAAGGTGCGCAATGTTCTGACGGACTACCCCGGCTTGAAGCGTCAGCCCAAAATTGAGCAGAGCCGCTTCAAAGTCAGCTATTATATTGACCCTGAACACGCCAATGTCGATGAAATCCGGCGGCTGTTGCATCAGGAGGGGCTCGCCGTTAACGTGATCATGAGTTTTGGCCAGTATCTGGATATTCTGCCGGCCCGTGCTTCCAAAGGGTTGGCCTTGCGTTACGTGGCCGATCGGCGCGGAATCGACCTTGAACGGATCCTGGCTGTCGGCGGTTCCGGTGCCGATGAGGATATGCTCTGCGGGAACACTCTGGCGGTGGTTGTCGCCAACCGCCATCACGAAGAACTGTCCGGCCTGGTGGATACCGAAAGAATCTATTTCGCGCGCGAGCCCCTTGCCGCCGGGATTCTTGAGGCGATTGATTATTATGACTTTTTCGGGGATTGCCGCGATCCCAAAGAGCAGACCCATGGAGCAGACTGAGCCCAGACTGCTGTTGTGTACCGATCTGGACCGCACTCTGATTCCCAATGGTACCGCCCCGGAAGATCCGTGGGCGCGGAAGATGTTCAGCAGGCTGTCCTGCCATCCGCAAGTGACCCTGGTCTATGTGACCGGACGGGATCGTCATCTGGTGCTTGATGCGATTGCGCATTATGATCTGCCGCAACCCGGTTATGCTGTTACCGATGTCGGCTCGACCATTTATCAGATAACCAACGGCGACTGGAGTAGACTGGAAGCCTGGAATCTTCATTTGCAAAAGGATTGGCCAAACGGTGCCAGTGAGCGGATCAGGGTCCTTGTCAGCGGGATATCCGGGCCGACATTGCAGGAGGAGGGGAAACAGAATACCTTTAAAGTGAGTTACTATCTTCCCTTGCCACTGAATGCGAATGAGATCATGGACCGGGTCGGTCAGATGCTGCAGCGCGAAGGGATAGCGGCGAACCCGATCTGGAGTATTGATGAGATTGAAGGTGTCGGGCTGCTGGATATTCTGCCGGCTCGCGCAGACAAACGCCAGGCCGTCAGGTTTTTACAGCAGCAGCTAGGTTATGGTGACGAGGAGATTGTTTTTGCCGGAGACAGTGGCAATGACCTGCAGGTGATTAACAGTGACATTTCCTCGATCCTGGTGGCCAATGCAGCCGCAGAGATCAAGCAGGCGGCCCTTGAGTGGGCGCAGCAGAATCATCAGACCCAGGCCCTTTATATCGCCAGGGGAGGCCTGCTCGCCATGAATGGCAATTACAGTGCCGGAATTCTGGAGGGGATCTGCCATTTTCAACCGGCTTATAAATCTTATTTGATGCGTGGAGCAGCATGAATTATCGACAGATTATGGTTTTTGGTGAGGTGTTGTACGATTGTTTTCCAACCGGGGAACAGGTTCTTGGCGGGGCTCCCTTTAACGTTGCCTGGCACCTCGAAGCCCTTGGGGCTCATCCCTGTTTTATCTCGGCCATCGGCGAAGATGATCTCGGGCAGCGGATTCTTGCCGCCATGAACGACTGGGGCATGCGGGCCGATGGCGTTCAGTTACATGCCGAACATCCTACCGGTATGGTCGAGGTGCAGATTCTTGATGGCCAGCCCTCCTACCATATCAGCGAAAACGTGGCTTACGATCACATTCATGCCGATCTGCTCCCTGACGCCAGCGAAGATTTTATCCTTTATCATGGCACCCTGGCCCGGCGTCATGAGGAGTCACGCCGGGCTTTTGAATGTCTGGCCGGACGAAAGGGTTGTGACCTTTTTGTCGATGTTAATCTGCGTGACCCCTGGTGGAGCAAGGATGATGTGCTGGCTTGTGTCGCGCGGGCGCGTTGGGCCAAAATGAACGCGGATGAACTGGCTGATCTCGGTTTTGCCGAAGCAGATACAGATGTGGCCATGGCCGGGTTGATGGCGCAAACCTCCCTGGAGCAGTTGATCGTCACCCGTGGCGCCGACGGTGCTCTGGTGCGTACCCGTTCGGACGAGATTATCCCCGTAGCGGCACCTCCCATAAAGCGGCATATCGACACAGTCGGAGCAGGGGATGCTTTTTCCGCTGTTTATCTGCAGGGGTTGATGATCGGTCGGCCCATCGAGGAAAATATCCGCATGGCTCAGCAGCTTGCTGCCGAAATCATCGCCATGCGCGGGGCTATCCCCACCGACAGAACCCTCTACGACAAACTGATGACGACAGGCTGTGACCATGTATGAACAGGTTTCCCATGCTCTGCTGAATGATATTCTCAATCGCCTCAACGAGGAGATCTGCGAAGAGGACCTGCGCCACTTTTATACCCGCCTGGGTGCCAATTTTTACGCTATCCACTCGCTGTTTTACCGCCTCTATGGTGATCGCCCTGATTTTGCCGATCAGGCTCAGCGACTGGTGGAGACCATGGCCCGCCAGTATATTCGCCGACCACAGCTATTACGCGCTATCGATATCGAGCGGGAGCGCGATTTCAGCTGGTTTCTGCACCAGAAATGGGTCGGCATGGCTCTGTACAGCGAGGGTTTTGCCGGGGATTTACGGGGAGTGACGGAACGGCTGTCCTATTTTCAGGAGCTGGGCATCAATCTTATTCATATCATGCCAGTGCTGAAGTGCCCTGAAGGGCGCAGTGACGGTGGTTATGCGGTCAGTGATTTTCGTGCTATCGACCCCCGCGTAGGGACCCTGGAAGATCTGCAACAACTGGCAAAGAATGCCCGTGACCGGGGTATTCTACTGACCCTCGATGTGGTTCTGAATCACACCTCCGACGAACATGAGTGGGCCAGATGCGCTCGCGAAGGGGAAGACTATTACCGGAACTTTTATTTTACCTATCCCAACCGCAATGTCCCCGACATGTTTGAGCAGAGCATGCCGGAGATTTTCCCTGAAACGGCTCCCGGAAATTTTACCTGGAACGAGACCATGGAGCGTTGGGTCATGACGGTTTTCAATGACTATCAGTGGGACTTGAATTACAGCAATCCAGCCGTGTTTATCGAAATGCTCGATGTTGTTCTCTACTGGGCCAACCAGGGGGCAGATATTTTGCGTCTTGATGCCGTCGCTTTTTTGTGGAAGAAGATCGGCAGTACTTGCCAGAACGAGCGCGAAGCTCACCTGATTCTGCAATTAATGAAAGACTGCGCCCAGGTTACTGCACCCGGGGTTCTGTTTATTGCTGAGGCGATTGTTGCTCCGGTGGAGGTCATCAAATATTTTGGCGAGGATGCGGTTATCGCCAAGGAGTGTGAGATTGCCTACAATGCCACCTTTATGGCACTGCTGTGGGATGCCGTAGCAACCAAAAACGCCAAACTGCTCAATCAGGGGATCAAGAGTCTGCCGGTGAAACTGGAGCGTGCCACCTGGCTGAACTATGTACGTTGCCACGATGATATCGGTCTGGGTTTTGATGATCGTGACATAGAGCTGGCCGATTATGATCCGGCCAACCATCGTCAGTATCTTGTTGACTATTTTACCGGTCGTTATGAAAATTCCCATGCACGCGGCCTCCCTTTTGGTCAGAACCATCGTACCGGCGATAGCCGTATTTCCGGCTCTCTTGCCTCTCTGGTGGGGTTGGAGTATGCCCTGGAAACCAGTGACGATAACGCCTGTTACGATGCGGTCAGCATCATTCTGCTGCTGCACTCCATGATCATGTCTTTCGGTGGGATTCCCCTGCTCTACTACGGTGATGAAATCGGCACGGTCAACGATGATGCCTACCTGAAGGATCCGCACAAAGCAACGGATACGCGCTGGATGCACCGTCCGACCATCGACTGGGAAAAAGCCGCTCGACGCAATCAACCCGGTACCATCGAGTATCGTATCTTTAACGCCCTGAAAAGAATGATCGCGGTACGCAGTGAAATCAGTGTTTTTGCTGACTTTAACAACCGTGAGCTGATCGAAGTTGAGAATCCTCATCTTTTTGTGTTTGAGCGCTACAATTGGATCAGTCGGCATGATTCGGTGCTGGTCGTGGCCAACTTTGACAGGCAGCCGCACTCGTTAAATCTGGATGAACTCGAAACCTGGGGACGGATTGATTATGGACGGCTGGTAGACCTCTGCACTGGCGGACAGCCTGATATGGTCAAACACACGCTAGTGATACCGGGCTTCAGTTTTTATTGGCTGGCGGAAAAGTAATTTTGTCGCTACGGTGATGCCATTACTCAAGCAGGAACTCGCTAAACAAAATAGCGTATACCTGCTCTTCCTCTTCCGGAGTAATTTCCATTCCGCGGATTTTCATGCCGTGCATCACCTGACGCCACCCCTGTTCGGTGCGCCGTGTCTGATAAACGACGGAAGCACTGTGACAGGTTCCGCACTTCTGCTCGATCAGGGGAATTTTCTGATGACCGCAGGAGCTGAGCAACAGAGTGACTGAACCCACAATCACCGTTAAAAGAAGCAGCAATAAGGTAGAGCGACGCGGTTGCAGAGACATGAATTTTCCTGTCGGGTGCATTTTTTATAGCTCAACTAAAATCTTTCCTGATTAGAACTAACCTGCTGTATATGTAATCTTATCCCCTCCCCCTCATCCGGCTTTCAGCCACCTTCTCCCCCAGGAGAAGGGTTCAAGCGGTGCTTCTGAGTAACTACAAGGCAACTACCTGAAATCACATTCTTTGGAAATAGAAGTTGCTTTATGAAAATTCGCCCCGAGGGGCGTGGGTCGCTAATCAGTAAATCTTTTGTCTGGAACAAGGTCATAAGCCGACGTATTTGTCGATATTTTTGTGTAGAATCCAGGCAAAGGTACTGATTTGTCAAGAAAAACCCATTGACATTTAATAGAATCCTGTTTTAATCGAGGTAATTGTATTTTTTCCATGGTGCGGAGGTCTGAGCTATGAGCAATTTCAAGGAGATGTTGGCGGCCCACAATATTTCACGACGGAGCTTTCTGAAATACTGCTCCGCCCTGGGGGCCATGATGGCAGTGCCTGCAGCCATGACCCCGCGGATCGCTGCGGCGCTGGAAAGCGACAATCGTCCGCCGGTGATCTGGCTGGAATTCCAGTCCTGCACCGGTGATACCATGTCCATGTTGTTAGCCAACCGGCCTTCTGTTGGTGAGCTGATTCTCGATCACATCTCCCTTGATTATCACGAAACCGTCATGGCGGCTGCCGGCGATCAGGCCGAGGCGAGCAAGTACGCAACGATGGAGAAGTACAAGGGGCAGTATATCTGTATCGTTGAGGGCTCTATTCCTGTTGGCGCGGATGGGGCTTTTTGTACCACGGCGGGTAAATCCGCTATCGACATCATGAAACATGTCGGTGGTAACGCCGGTGTCATCATTGCCGTCGGCAGTTGCTCTTCCTACGGGGGCCTGCCCGCAGCCTACCCTAACCCCACCGGTGCCGTCGGAGTTAGTGACCTGCTCCCCGGCAAAACCGTTATCAACCTGCCCGGCTGCCCGATGAATGTTGATAACCTCACCGGTACCATCGTCCATTATCTGACTTTCGGCAGCGCGCCCGCCATGGATCGCTTTGGGCGCCCCAAGTTCGCCTACGGTAAGCGAATCCATGACAACTGTGAACGTCGCGGCCACTTTGATGCCGGTCAGTATGTCGAAAACTGGGGGGATTCCGGCCATCGCGAAGGCTGGTGCCTCTACAAAATGGGATGCAAGGGGCCGGCCAGTTTCCACAACTGCCCGACCTTACGCTGGAACGAAGGGCTGAGCTGGCCGGTTATGGCTGGTCACGGCTGTGTTGGCTGTAGTGAGCCGGGCTTCTTCGATACCATGATGCCCATGTACGGGCGCTTGCCCAATGTGCCCGGGTTCGGTGTTGAATCGTCGGCGCTGAGAATCGGCGGTACCATCGTCGGTGCTTCAGCGGCCGTTTTTGCCACCCATGGAGCGGTCACCCTGGCCCGCAACTGGAAACAGGTCAGAGAGGCCAAGGAAGAAACCCGAGAAATTACCAAAGAGACCACTGACGCTGAAGAATAAAGGGAGATAAGCGATGGCAAACAAGATAGTCGTTGATCCGGTTACCCGTATTGAGGGGCATTTGCGCATCGAGGCTACCATTGAGAACGGCGTCATTACCGATGCCTGGTCGAGTGCCACCATGTTTCGCGGGGTAGAAACCATCCTTAAAAACCGCGACCCGCGCGATGCCTGGTACTATACCCAGCGTTTCTGCGGCGTTTGTACCACGGTCCACTCCCTGGCATCGATCCGTGCGGTGGAAAACGCTCTCAATATCCAGATTCCCTTTAACGCCGAAATGATACGTAACGTCATCATGGGGATCCAGAACGTCCAGGATCACATGATTCATTTTTATCATCTCCACGCTCTCGACTGGGTCGATGTGGTCTCAGCCCTGTCGGCGGACCCGAAAAAAACCGCCGCCCTGCAACAGAGTATTTCACCCTGGAAATACTCCAGTGAAAAATACTTCCAGGGGATTCAAAACCGGGTTGGCGCCTTTGTCAGTACCGGCAAGCTCGGCCCTTTCACCAATGGTTATTGGGGGCACCCGGCGATGAAACTGCCGCCGGAAGCCAACCTGATGGCGGTGGCCCATTATCTTGAAGCGCTGCACGTGCAAAAAGAGATTATCAAGATTCAGGCGATTCTTGGCTCCAAGAATCCCCATCCCCAGACCTTCCTGGTCGGCGGCATGTCGATTCCTGTTGATCCCAACAGCCAGAACGCCATCAATGCCGACAAGATCGCCCAGATCCGTCAATATATCGCCATGGCCAGGGAGTTTGTCGAGCAGGTGTATATCCCTGATGTGCTGGCGGTGGCCCCCTTCTATCTGGAGTGGGCCGGGATTGGTGGCGGCCACAGAAACTATCTGTCCGTTGGCGATTTCCCCGAAGGGCGGCGCGGTTATCCGGATGATTTTTGGATGCCGGCTGGAGTTATTATGGATGGCGATCTTTCCAACGTCATGCCGGTGGATCAGCAGAAGATCACCGAGTACGTGACCCATTCCTGGTACGAGTACAGTGGCGGTGATGGCGTCGGCAAGCATCCTTATGAGGGGGAGACCAACTGGAAATACACCGGTCCCAAGCCGCCTTATGATTTTCTCGACACCGATAACAAGTATTCCTGGGTCAAAGCGCCGCGTTATGACGACAAGCCGATGGAGGTCGGCCCCCTGTCGCGCATGCTGGTTGCCTATGCCCTGGGGCACAAGGAAGTGACCGATACCGTCAATCTGGTGCTGGGCAAGCTCGGTGTCGGCCCTGAGGTCCTCTTCTCGACTCTGGGCCGGACGGCGGCGCGGGCCGTTGAAACCCTGATCATGATCAACAAGATGAGTGACTGGCTCGATGCTCTGGTCGCCAACATGAAAACCGGCGATTATGCTATTCATAATAATGAAAAATGGGATCCCTCCACGTGGCCGAGTAATGCCCGAGGGTTCGGATTCCACGAAGCGCCACGTGGTGCTCTGGGGCACTGGGTCATTATCGAGAACAGGAACATCAAGAACTACCAGGCGGTGGTGCCGACCACCTGGAATGCCAGCCCCCGCGATCCCGCCGGGGTGCGTGGGCAATATGAAGAATCGCTGATCGGTACCCCCATTGCCGATCCGGAGCGTCCCCTCGAAATTCTGCGCACCATGCATTCCTTCGACCCCTGCATGGCCTGTGCGGTGCACCTGTACGACGAGGGCGGCAATCTGGTATCCAAGGCAAAAATTCTCTAGCGAGGTGTCCGTTATGGCAGAGATCTCGGGAACAACCGTTGAACATCATGATCCGCCCATCGAATGCGCTGTCCGTCGCTATCTTTATGTCTGGGAAGGGCAGATCAGGATCATCCACTGGGTCAACTTCTTCTGTATTCTGATCCTGTCGATTACCGGTTATTTTATTCACAACCCCTTCATGTCGGCAGACCAGCATCCGTACATCATGGGCCACATGCGCCATATCCACTACATTACCGGGGTGGTCTTCTGTGGTGGCGTTCTGGCGCGGATTCTGGCCCTCTTTGTTATGAGCAACCGCTTTGCCAGTTGGCGCGGCATTCCGAATCCATTTAGCAAACAGGATCGCGAAACTTTCTGGGCTTATATCAAGTTTTACACTTTTTTGAGCAAGGATACGCCTCACGTCATCGGCCATAACCCGGTTGCCGTAGTGGCCTATATCTTTTTGTTCGGGCTGTTTTTATTCCAGATTCTCAGCGGTTTTGCCCTGTGGGCACAGGCGGATCCAAATGGTACCATGTATGCCCTGACCGGCTGGATATTCGGTATTCTCAGTAATCAGTGGGTACGCTGGTGGCATTTTATGATCATGTTTCTGATCGGCGGATTTGTCATCAACCATATTTACAGCGTTATCCTGTTTGACTTCAAAACCAAATCGGGGGAGATCAGTTCAATCTTCTCCGGTTGGAAGCCGGATCGTCGTGATTGATAAGGGCAATTTTCTCGTACTGGGTCTGGGCAATCTGCTGATGAACGATGATGCTGCGGGCCTGCGGGCGGTTTACGTCCTGCAGGAGCGCTATCCGGATCGGGAAAATTTTCAGATTGTCGATGGCGGCACCCTCGGTCTTGATCTGCTCGGGCACGTAGCCTGGGCAGATAAGCTCCTGCTGCTTGATGCTATCAATATCAACGTCGCACCAGGAACCGTTGCCCAGATTGCCGGCGACGATATCAATCCGATCTTTACGCAACGTATTTCTCCTCATCAGGTCAACCTTAAGGATCTGCTTGAAGCAGCGGAACTGATTGGCGATCGCCCCCCCGATGTTGAACTGCTGGGCATTCAATATGACAACATCAACATGGAGATGACCCTGTCGCCGGCGGTGGAACAGGGGTTGCCCAAGCTGATTACTGCTGCGGCAGAGCGAATTGAGGTGTTTTTGTCCAGCCATCCTGCGCATTGACCCTTACGATGCAGCTCAATCAGATTTTTCCGACTGGTACTGATTCGAATCGTAATTACCGAATTCTGGTTAAGGGAACGGTTCAGGGTGTCGGGTTCCGCCCCTTTGTTTATCGCATTGCCTGCTCCAATCATCTTCTCGGCAGTGTTACCAACACCCCCGCCGGAGTGGTTGTCGAGGTTAGTGGCAAATCTGCCGATCTCAAGCATTTCTACCGGCAATTGAAGGAACAAGCACCACCACTGGCACAGATCGACTCCATTGCCATTGAAGAAATACCTGCCATCGAGCACCTGCAGGACTTTCGCATTGTCACGTCAACAACTGATTGTGCCACCGAAACCCTGGTGCCGGTTGACATCAGTGTTTGTGATGATTGCCGGCGGGAACTGATCGACCCCGACGATCGTCGCTATCAATACCCCTTGAATAACTGCACCAACTGTGGTCCACGGTATACCATTATCCGTGACCTGCCTTATGATCGCCCGGCAACTGCGCTGGCACCTTTTCCTCTTTGTGATACCTGTCAAACAGAGTACGCAGATCCGGCCAATCGCCGTTTTCATGCCGAAGCGACCGCCTGCCCGGTGTGTGGGCCACAACTGTTCCTGATGACTGGCGATGGACAGCCACTGGTCACAGAAGACCCCTTAAAGGAGATTGCAAAGCGGATATCGCGCGGAGAGATTATTGCCATCAAGGGGGTCGGTGGTTTTCATATTGTCTGTGATGCCGGTAATGGTGCCGTGGTTTCTCTGCTGCGACAACGCAAGCAGCGCCCGCATAAACCCTTTGCGGTGATGGTGCGGGATGTCGCCATGGCTGAAGAATATGGCCTGTTTGATGAAAATAGTCTGGGCCTTCTGACGAGTCCACAGCGCCCGGTAGTCCTGGTACCTGATCGGGAACGATTGCCGTTTGCCGTACATGGTGATCTGGATCGGGTCGGCCTTTTTCTCCCCTATACCCCGCTGCATCTACTGTTGTTTCACTCTCTTGATTGCCCGTTGATTGCTACCAGCGCCAATATTGCCGATGAGCCTATTATCACCAGTGCCGAGTTGTTACGTCAGCGCTTGGGTTTGGTGGTAGACGCCGTGCTGGATGTCGATCGCCAAATTATTAACGGTTGTGACGACAGCGTGGTGGCCAGGGCGGGGAGCCACACCTTGATGTTGCGCCGTGCGCGCGGCTATGCTCCGGCGGCCATCAAGTTGCCGGCTGTTTTGCAACAGCGGGTACTGGCGGTTGGTGCCGGACTGAAAAACACCATCGCCCTGGGATTCGGCAATCAGGCGATTGTGAGTCCGCACATCGGCGATCTTGACGAGGTCGCGGCGGAAGAATATTTTCAGCGCACTGTCACGACGTTCAAGCGCCTGTACGACATCGAGCCGGAACTGATTCTGTGTGACAAGCATCCGGATTATTTTTCGTCACGCTGGGCGGCGCAGCAGTCGGCGCCGGTGCAACAGGTTCAGCATCATCACGCCCACGCCCTGTCCGCCATGGTCGCCTGCGGCATGGGAATGGATACCGCGATGCTGGCCTTCTGCTGGGATGGTACCGGTTACGGCGATGATGGTACCCTGTGGGGGGGCGAGGTACTGCTGGCCGGCTATCGCGATTATCAGCGGCGTTATTATGTGCGCCCATTGTTGCTGCTGGGCGCAGAGCAGGCGATCCGTGAGCCACGGCGCGTGGCCTTGAGTTTGCTGTTTGACTACTATGGCGAAGAAGCGCTGCATCTTGATAACCCCTGTACCAGGGCATTCACCGGCGGGGAAATGGAGATTCTGTTACGGATGTACCAACAACGCCTGAATACTCCGTTGTCTTCTTCCGTCGGGCGTCTGTTCGATGCCGCAGCATCTTTATTGGGAATCTGCGACAAGATGACCTTTGAAGGGCAGAGTGGTATGTTGATGGAAAGGTACTACGATAGCAGCCTTGACCTCTGTTATGGTTTTACCCTTGAAGGTGGTATCATCGACTTGAAACCCACGGTTACAGCTCTTTTGCACGAACGTGATCGAGTCCGTGGGGTGACCGGTTTTATCAACACGCTTGCCCTGCTGGCGGTTTCCATTATGGAACGCGAAGGCCAGGATGAAGCTCTGTTGACCGGCGGGGTGTTTCAAAATGCTCGTCTGGTAGAAGCCATGTTGAAGCAGGCGCAGCGACGGGGATTGCAACTGCACATCCCGCAGAATGTTCCGGTGAATGATGGTGGAATTGCCCTCGGGCAGGTGGCAGCGGCCTTGGTGCTTTGATATAACAGGCTATTCGGCCAGGGGCAGAATGTTTTCACTGGCGGGCAAAACTCGGCTGACGCCTCAAACATTCCCCGCTGCATTCAAACACCCTGCCCCTGGCTGATTGGTTGTGGATTAAAGCAGCACGGAAGCAAAAGAACATTTTCGGACCAACAGGTGGCACCCGAGGTAAGCCCCGGGACCTGCTTCTAAGGTGATGTACCGGAAAATAGTTATTATTAAAGGAGCAACCCATGTGTGAACAAACCGTTAGCCCGCAGCAAGGTGCTACCAGGATTGTCGTTGATCCGCAGCAGAGTCTCTTCAGCAACAACGATCACCTCGCCGGCCATATCCGCAAGCGTCTCGATACCCTGGGAATACGCGGCATCAATCTGATGGGTTCCCCCGGCAGTGGCAAGACCGCCCTGCTCGAAACTCTGATCGATCAGTATACAGGGGAACTGTCCGAGTTGACGGTGTTGGAAGGGGATCTGGCCACCAATCGTGATGCTGACCGGATTCTTGCCAAAGGAGTACGGGCACAACAGATCACTACCGGCAGTGCCTGCCACCTTTCCGCATCGCTGGTGGCCGAAGCTTTGATCGGCGTATCGCTGGAGGGGGTCAAAACCCTGTTTATTGAGAATGTCGGCAATCTGGTCTGCCCGAGCAAGTTTGCCCTGGGGACTCACCTCAACGTGGTCGCCGTTTCCATCCCCGAAGGAGATGACAAACCGGTCAAATATCCGGTGATGATCCGCGCTGCCAACATCGTGGTACTGACCAAAGCCGATTTGTTGCCCCATTTTGATTTCAATATGGAGCGTTGCCGCCAGGAGATCTACCAGATCAATCATCATGCCCAGGTTCTGGTGACCTCGGCGAAGACGGGGGAGGGGGTAGGCGAGCTGTGGCAGGTGTTACAAATCTAGCATTGTCCTGGCATGGAGCTCGGATCTTCCAATCCAAGGGACGCTTTCGCCGTCCATGGCGACAGACACCCTTGTCATGAAAGACCCGAACTCCCTGTTACATGTTTCTGATAAGTAATTTGAAGTATCGACAGCTTCAGGGGGCGGGATATTTGAACGCAGCGGGGAATGTTTGAGGCGCTAGCCGAGTTTTGCCCGCAAGAGAAAATGTTCCGGCCCCTGAAGCTGCACCGAGCGAGAGGAAGAGAAAAACTATGTGCCTGGCCATTCCTTCAAAAATTGTCAGTATCGATGAGGTCACCGGTATGGGGGTAATTGAGACCATGGGGGTGACCCGTGATGCCAATCTGACACTTCTGGACGAAAATGTTGTCGTTGGAGATTGGGTGCTGGTGCATGTCGGCCTGGCTATCAGTAAGATTGATCCTGACGAAGCGCAAAAGACCCTTGATATGTACCAGGAAATTATCGAACTGCAGGATGGCGGCAATCCATGAAGGCCACCGATGCCCTGCTGCAGATGGTGCGTCACCGGGATGCGATCCGCGCTTTTGCTGAGCGTATCAGCACGGCGGCGGCCAGCTTGCCACAACCCCTGCGGATTATGGAGGTGTGCGGTGGCCATACCCACGCCATCCTTGAGTATGGATTGGATCAGTTGCTGCCGGACAAACTACGCCTCGTCCATGGCCCGGGTTGCCCGGTGTGCGTATTGCCGCAGCACCGAATCGATGCTGCCATCAACCTGGCCCAGCGGCCTGATACCATCCTCGTTACGCTGGGTGACATGATGCGCGTACCGGGCA
The DNA here is from genome assembly GCA_007125165.1 of Geobacteraceae bacterium. Classification (GTDB taxonomy): domain Bacteria; phylum Desulfobacterota; class Desulfuromonadia; order Desulfuromonadales; family Geopsychrobacteraceae; genus Pelovirga. Next base: position 27,365 of record SLDV01000121.1, read on the forward strand.
GTCGGGGCGTTTCCCTGCAGCGGATCCGCGCTGCCGGCGCCGACATACGCTATCTCTATTCACCGCTGGACTGCTTGACGATCGCCGCCGACAATCCCGACAAAACCGTCATCTATGTCGCCATCGGCTTTGAAACCACCACCCCCATGACCGCCCTGCTGCTTGAGCAGGCGCAGAACCGGCAGCTTGATAACCTCTATATCCACAGCAATCATGTGCTTGTGCCCCAGGCGATGGAGCTGCTTCTCGCCGGCGGTGGTGCCATTGACGCCTTTATCGCACCGGGACATGTCAGCGTCATGGCGGGGGCGAAGCAGTATCAACATCTGGTGGAAAAATATCGGGCGCCGGTGGTGATCTCCGGATTTGAGCCGGTTGATCTGCTCGATGCTGTTTTGCGGATTATTAGTCAGATCAATGGCGGCGTTGCTGAAGTAGACAACGCCTACGGTCGCTTTGTCAAAACCACCGGCAATGATAAAGCGCAGCAACTGGTCGCAACCTACTTCGAACCCCACGATGATTTCCTCTGGCGCGGCATCGGCCGGATTCCCGGTTCGGCGCTGAGATTGCGCAGCGCTTACGGCGACCGTGATGCCGAGGTGCAGTTCCCCGAATGCTGCCCCGCACCAACAGAAGAGAGGCCCGGCAACTGCTTGTGCGGCTCCATTCTGATGGGGCTGGCACAGCCGACCGACTGTCCCCTGTTTGCCGTCGGTTGTACCCCGCAGAATCCGCAAGGTAGCTGCATGGTCAGTAACGAAGGAGCCTGTGCCGCTTACTACAAATACCGGAGAGAATCATGACGGGCATCATCCAGTTGGCTCATGGCTCGGGTGGGCTGGAAAGCCAGCAGTTGATCCGCGAGCTGTTCTTCGCCGCCTTTGACAATCCGCTGCTGGCAGAAGCCGAAGATGCCGCTCTGATCGATGGCAGCAAGCTGGCCGTCAGCACCGACAGCTTTACCGTCAGCCCGCTGTTTTTCCCCGGCGGCGATATCGGCAAGCTGGCGGTCGCCGGCACCCTCAATGATGTCGCCATGCGCGGCGCTCGTCCGGAATATCTGACGGTTGCCTTTATTATCGAAGAAGGGTTGGAAATCGACGTCCTGCGCCGGGTTGTGTCCAGCATGAACAAGGAGTTGGCGGTCAGCGGCGCGCGGATTATCGCCGGAGATACCAAAGTGGTACCGCGTGGCGCCATCGATCAGTTGATGATCAACACCACCGGCTTTGGTACGCTTATCCGTGACTGTAATATGCGACGTATAAGCGCTGGTGACCATTTGATTATTTCCGGTCCTGTCGCCCGTCACGGCGCTTGTATTTTTGCCGCCCGTGAAGAAATTTCTATCAAGGGCTTAATGTCGGATTGTTGCAGCTTGTGGCCGGCTATTGCGCCGCTACACGAAGCTGGCCTTGATATCCACGCTATGCGCGACGCAACCCGTGGCGGTGTCAGCGCCGTTTTTAACGAGTGGGCACAGCAGACCGGTCTGACTTTTTCCTTACGTCAGGACGACATACCGGTAAGTGCCGAGGTCAGGGGTTTTTCCGAAATTCTCGGTATCGATCCCTATGTTCTTGCTTGCGAGGGGGTGTTCGTTCTTGCAGCAGCGCCGGTGGATAGTGCTGCTGTCATCGATCTTCTTCACCGTCATGGCCATCCGCAGGCGGCGCTGGTCGGCACGGCAGAGGTAGTGCAAGGTCAGGCTACAGTGCTGCTGCATTCTGCTTATGGCACAAAGCGCCGGATGGAGTACCCTTCCGGTGAAATCCTGCCGAGGATCTGCTGATGCACGAATTTTCCATTGTCTCTTCTCTGCTTGATCTGGTTGAAGCCGATGTCCGCAAACACAATGCCAGGTCCGCTACCAGGGTGGTGGTACGCATTGGCGAAATGTCCGGAGTGGTAGCTGA
>SLDV01000083.1 GCA_007125165.1 Geobacteraceae bacterium
ATTCCCGGCAGTGCCGGTTGCTTTTATAGTCGACCGGCACTGCCGTTTTCTTTCCTGCCTCCCCTATCCGCCACCACCATCTTGACGTTACAATGAAGAGTCAACATCAACGTCAAGAATGGGGGCAAGATGTCCATTTCACAATCCACTCATCAAACACAAACCGGCTGGAATTTTGATAACAGCTATCTGAAGCTGCCCGATATCTTTTACCGGCAACTGCCGCCGGTGCCGGTTCGGACACCGCAACTGGTTATCTTTAACGACTCTCTGGCCGAACAACTCGGGCTTGATCCGCAAAACCTGAACACGCCCCAGGGTGCTGAGATTTTAGCAGGGAACCTCTTGCCTCCAGGAGCGGCCCCCCTGGCCCAGGCCTATGCCGGTCACCAGTTCGGAGGCTTTACCATGCTCGGTGACGGCAGAGCGATTCTCCTCGGCGAACAGATTACCCCCGGCGGTGAACGAGTCGACATTCAGTTGAAAGGCTCCGGTCAAACGCCTTTCTCACGGCGGGGGGATGGACGGGCCGCCCTGGGGCCGATGCTGCGCGAATATCTCATCAGCGAAGCCATGTTTGCCCTCGGTATCCCCACCAGTCGCAGCCTGGCGGTTGTTGACACGGGCGAACCGGTGCGCCGCGAAACCCTGCTGCCGGGGGCGATCCTGACCCGTGTTGCCGCCAGCCATCTGCGTGTCGGCACCTTTGAGTACGCCGCCCGACGCGGCTCGACTGCAGATGTAAAAATTCTGGCCGATTACGCTATTTGGCGTCACTATCCCGATGTGGCCCGGCAGGACAATCCCTACCTTGCCCTGTTGGAAACCGCGATCGCCCGCCAGGCGGAACTGGTCGCCCAGTGGCTGCTGGTCGGCTTTATTCACGGGGTGATGAACACTGATAACGTGGCGATTGCCGGGGAAACTATCGATTACGGCCCCTGCGCCTTTATGGATGCCTACAACCCCGCCACCGTCTTCAGTTCCATCGACCACCAGGGGCGCTACGCCTTTGCCAATCAGCCCCCCATCACCCAATGGAACCTGACCCGTTTTGCTGAAACCCTGTTGCCGCTATTGGATAAACAACAGGAATCCGCTATCGAAATGGCCCAGCAGGCTCTGGATAGCTTTAGCGATAAGTTTCGCCGGACATGGTTGCAGGGGATGCGAAAAAAGCTGGGACTGATGGACGAACAAGAAGACGATGTGGCACTGATTGACGATCTGCTCGCCATTATGCAGCGCTTACGCGCCGACTACAGCAACAGTTTCCGTGATCTGGCAGGTGAGCAATTAACCGACAATGAGCTGCATCGCGACGGTGCATTTCAGGATTGGCGCAAACGCTGGCAGTGGCGATTGGAACAACAAGGGCAATCCTTTAACACAGTTAAAAAAATCATGGATCGTAACAATCCGGCGGTGATTCCCCGCAATCATCGGGTCGAAGAGGCGCTGGCAGCAGCGGAAAAGGACGGCAACCTGCAACCACTGGAACATCTGCTACGCGTACTGGCAACGCCCTATACCGATCTTGATGCCGCAGACCTCGCCTACCGTGAACCACCACCGCCGTCGCAACGAGTCTATCAAACCTTCTGCGGCACCTGAAAAATAGGGGGGGGAAAGGGGGACATAATACCGATTTATAGTTCAAATCGGTATTATGTCCCCCTTTTTTTCCCCTTTTTTTATGTCCCCCTATTTCGACGCAGATAAAGAATCCCCTCCAGGGCCATAAAGCCGACGGCCAGCCAGATCGGCACATAGGTCAACCATTCGGATGATTGGATGGTTTCACCGATCAGCAGGGCAACGACAACGAGCAAGACCGGCTCAACATACCCCAGTAGACCGAAAACCGCGAAGGGTAGCAAGCGACTTGCCAGGATATAGGCGATCAGGGCGCCGGCGCTGATCAGCCCCAATAGCGGAATCAATCCGTACAGGGCAGGCACCTGGGCCAGCAGTTCGGCATCAAGTCTGCCGTTAGTGGCAAACCACAAGGCAACGGGCAAGAGCAGGACCATGTCCCACCAGAGCCCGCCGAGGTTGTCGAGCCCGAATCGACGGCGCAGAACGAAATAGGCCGGATAACCGCAGGCAACCACCAGCGCCGGCCAGGAGAAGCCGCCGGCCCTGATAATTTCATGCAGCACCCCGACGGAAGCGGCGATTACCGCCAGTCGTTGCCAATGACTTAAGGTTCCCTTGTAAACCACCCGATCAACCAGCACCAACACCAGCGGCAGCATGAAATAACCGAGGGAAACTTCCAGCCCCTTGCCGTGTAACGGCGCCCACATGAAAAGCCAGATCTGCACCCCGATCAGGGCGGCAGAGAGGCACAACACCGTAAAAAACAGCGGCCGGCGACAGACGCGCTGCCAGAGTTGACGCACCTGATGAAATTCCCCCAGCAGCGGAGTAAAACAGATCATAAATGGGGCCGTCAGCAGCATCCGCCAGGCAAAGATATCCTCACCATCCAGCGGCGCCAGCAGGGTGCTGTAATAATAGAGGGTACCGAAGAGGGTCGATGCTAGCAGGGAACAAAAAACGCCTTTTGACATGAACAAACCGATCAGGCAAAAAACAGTAGAAAAAAAAGATCACCCACTACTATGATCGCGGGCGCGAAGGGAACAGCGGCTGGGGAGTATCGAGCCACAGCGACAAGACTCTGCCGAAACAACTCGGCCCACAGCTACTGTCCGGTGCCGCCGGAACAGTAGCTGTGGGCACCACTAACGCCCTCAAGCCGCTTGGTGTTTGCGGCCGGTTTTTTCCAGATAGTATTCATATCCGCCCTCGTAGGGGGTCATCACTCCATGATCGATCTCAAAAACGCGACTGACCAGTGAGCGCAGAAAGTGACGGTCGTGACTGACGATCAACACTGTACCGGCGAATCCTTGCAGGGCCTCAAGGAGAACCTCGCGCGATTGAATATCGAGGTGGTTGGTGGGCTCGTCGAGGATCAACAGGTTGAGCGGCCGACCGAGAAGGGTCGCCAATACCAATCGTGATTTTTCGCCACCCGAGAGCTTGTCAACGCGCTTGTCCACATCATCGCCCTGAAACAGAAAGGCCGCGCACAGATTACGCAAGACCCCGACGGTCAGTTGCGGCAACGCATCCTGCACGGTTTCATAGACGGTTTTCTTCGGATCGAGCAGATCCATGGAGTGCTGGCTGAAATAACCGGAAAAAACATTGGCACCAACGGTCACTGTGCCCTGACTCGGGAGTGTCTGCTCACTGAGAACTTTTAAGAAGGTCGACTTGCCGGCACCGTTGATCCCTACTACCGCGATCTTGTCGCCGCGGCGTACCAGGCCGGACACACCGGAAAACACCGGCAGATCACGCCCATCGTCGCGCGGCCAGACCTTGCCGAGATCCTCGAAGGCCAACACATCATCACCGCTGCGTGGCGGTTCGGCAAAATCAAAGCGCACCAGCCGCTGCTCCGGCGGCAGCTCGATCCGGTCGATCTTTTCGAGTTTTTTTACCCGCGACTGAACCTGGGCAGCATGGGAAGCGCGGGCAGCAAAACGGGCGATAAATTCTTCCTCTTTAGCCAGCATCTCCTGCTGGCGGCGATGACTGGCGATCAGTTGCTCGCGACGAATCTCACGCTCACGCAGGTAAAACTCGTAATTGCCGCCGTAGGTGGTAATGGTGCCATTGCCCACCTCGATAATGCGGGTTACCAGCCGGTTCATAAAATCACGGTCGTGACTGGTCATCAGCACTGCGCCCTTATAGGACTCGCTTAGCCAGTTTTCCAGCCAGACAATTGATTCGAGGTCAAGGTGATTGGTCGGTTCGTCGAGGAGCAGCACATCGGGGTTCAGAGTCAGAATACGGGCCAGGGCGATGCGCATCTTCCAGCCACCACTGAAGCTCTCCACCGGACGCCGGTAATCGTCAGGACCAATCCCCAGACCGGTAAGGACCATCTGGGCGCGGGATTCGAGATCATAGCCGCCGCGCTGTTCATACTCCTGCTGCGCATCACCGTATCGCTCCAGCAGCTGGGCCATGGCATCATCGTCCATGGGCGCACACATCTGCTCTTCCATGACAGCGATCTGCTGCCCCAACTCCACTGTCTTTTCCGACGCGGCGATCACCTCCTCAAGGGCGCTGCGGCCGGCCATCTCCCCGACATCCTGGGAAAAATAACCGATGACGGTTTTTTTAGCGCAGCTGATCTCGCCGCCATCAAGGGCTTCCTCACCGGTGACCAGGCGGAAGATGGTGGTCTTGCCGGCACCATTGGGTCCGACCAGACCGGCGCGGCTACCGGGAAGAATCTGGCAACTGGCATTTTTGAACAGCACCCGGTTGCCGTGCTGTTTGGTGATGTTGGTTAAATGAATCATTGTTGTTTCCTGTTGGGGTGTAATCGGGCTTACCCGACTACCCCCCAAAAAACATCAGCCCTCAGAGGGCCAACTCAAGCAGCGTGGAACAAACCAGTTGATCACTACTCCCCCATTGTCGAGGCAATACTCAAACACACCTTCCCGGCCTGTCAAGTAGAAAAGCTGCCACGAAACCACCTGAAAACAGTATTAGCGGCCAGCTGATAGCAGCGGGCATTTGCCTTTACCCCGTCTTACGATCCAGCCCCCGATATTGAATCGCTTCACTTAAGTGAGTCCGGTCGATCTGTTCGCTGCCGGCGAGGTCTGCAATGGTGCGCGATAGTTTGAGAATGCGGGTGTAACTGCGCGCCGAAAGACCGAGCTTGTCGGTAACCTGCTCCAGGAGAGTGTCGCCTTGCGGGTCGAGTTTGCAGAACTTGCGGATATGGCGGGCCTGCATCTGGCTGTTGGCGTGGAGGTTGAAAGGTGCGAGACGCCGGCACTGACGATCGCGGGCCTGGTTGACGCGCTGCCGGATGGCGCAGGAAGATTCACCGGCCTGAATGTCAGTGAGGTCTTTGTGGGTGACCCTGGGCACTTCAACATGGAGGTCAATGCGGTCGAGCAGGGGTCCGGAGAGCTTGCTGCGATAGCGCTGCAATAGCGGCGGAGTGCAGGTGCAGTCGTGGACCGTATCACCCATAAAGCCGCACGGGCAGGGGTTCATCGCCGCAACGAGCATAAAGTCAGCCGGATAAGTCAGACTCAAGGCCGCGCGGCTGATACTGACCTGCCCATCTTCCAACGGCTGGCGCAACATCTCCAGCACGTTCTTTTTGAACTCCGGGAACTCATCAAGGAACAAAATCCCTCGATGGGCCAGAGAAACTTCGCCAGGGCGCGGGTAAGCACCGCCACCAATGAGTCCGGCATCGGAGATAGTATGATGGGGAGAACGGAATGGTCGCTGGCGCACCAGGGCGTTGTTGCGTGACAGCAGACCGGCGACGGAATGAATCTTGGTTGTTTCCAGGGCCTCTTCAAAAGAGAAATCAGGGAGGATAGTCGGCAACCGTCGCGCCAGCATGGTCTTGCCGCTGCCGGGTGGGCCGCTCATGAGGATGTTGTGCGAACCGGCCGCAGCGACTTCGAGGGCGCGCTTGACATGTTCCTGGCCGCGGACCTCGGCAAAATCCTCACAATCGGCAGAATGAATGATGGCTGCCGTATCGGGCGAAATAACAAAAGGAGCAGCTTCTTTTTCGCCGTTAATCAAGGTGACAGCCTCGGCCAGATTGTTAACCGGATAAATGACGGGACCGGCGACGATGGCACCCTCTTCGGCATTGTCGACCGCCAGAATCAGGGCCTGACCACCCCACTCGCGGGCAACAACGGCGATCGGCAGAACGCCGCGCACCGGTTTGACCTGTCCGTCGAGGGATAACTCCCCAAGGAGAATGAAATTTTTCAGGCGTTCAGCATCGACAATGCCGGTAGCAGCCAGCAGGCCAATGGCGATGGGAAGATCAAATGCGGCACCGTCTTTGCGGATATCAGCGGGAGCGAGATTAATGGTGATACGCCGGGCAGGGAATTCGTAACCGGAGTTCTTAATCGCCGATTTGACCCGGTCCTTGCTCTCCTTGACCGCGCCTTCGGGCAGGCCGACGGTGGCAAACTGTGGCAATCCCTGGGCAATATCGACTTCAACAGTGACCGGATAGGCATTAATGCCGATCAGGGCACCGGATGTGACTTTAGCGAGCATGTTCCCCCTCCCCATGAAATTAATCGGTCCAACCAATAAGGGTCGAGCCGGACATTACTTAAGACGAATGGTTGAGTTCGTCGATGTACTTTTCCGCCATAATGGCGGCAACAGCACCGTCACCAACGGCGGTGGATACCTGTTTCAAGACCGTGGTACGGCAGTCGCCGGCGGCATAGATACCCGGAATATTGGTGATGGTGTCTTCACCACAACGAATGTAACCATCGTCATCCATAGCCAACATCCCCTTGACGAAACCGGTCGTCGGGGTGACACCGATGGCGACGAACATGCCTTTCACCTCTATCTGACGGGTATCACCGGTTTTCATGTCGCGCAGCACCGCTCCGGTCAGGCCACTGTTATCCGACTCAAGCTCTTCGACCACTGAATTCCATACCATTTCAATCTTTTCGTTGGCAAAGATACGCTCCTGAAGAATTTTAGTGGCACGCAACTGATCGCGGCGATGGATCATGTAGACTTTGCTGGCGAAGCGGGTTAAAAACAAGACTTCTTCCGCCGCCGTGTCGCCGCCGCCGATCACTGCAATCGGCTGGTTGCGGAAAAAGGCGCCGTCACAGGTGGCACAGTAGGAAACCCCTTTGCCGACCAGAGCGGCTTCGCCGTCGATTCCCAGTTTGCGTGGAATAACCCCGGTAGTGATGATGACCGCCTTGCAGGTCATTTCCTTGCCGTCGACCAGCAGGGTTTTTACGTCACCCTTGTCGGTGATCTTTTCGACGGTACCGTAAGCGGTTTCCAGACCGAACTCAACGCAATGCTCCTGAAAGCGCATCATCAACTCCGGCCCCTCAATACCGCCGGGATAACCGGGCCAGTTTTCCACCAGGGTGGTGGTCATCATCTGGCCACCCATGATCATTTTTTCGATCATCAGGGTTTTCAAACAGGCACGTGAAGCGTACAGTCCAGCGGTCATTCCTGCAGGGCCACCGCCAACAATGATGACGTCGTAATCCGTGTTGCTCATGCGTATTTCTTTCTCCTTGGGGAAATATATTTTCAGGGTAAACTACTCAGTGTGAAAGTACAGGAATGTTTCATTTCGGAACATCTGACTGTGTTCGCCGACGGCGATTCATACCGTCACAAGGCAAAAGACAAACAGTTGTCATGCAGATAAAAGTTACAGATACGAATAATTGCATATCTGTGTCGAAAATGGAATACCTTGCAGCAAGCCAACTCGGTTGGCTATGATGGGCTCGCAGGACCACTGCAACAATCCGGAAAGAGGAGAAAACAGGTTGAAATTGATGCGATTTATCTTGTGGGTGGTGCTGACCCTGGCGCTGGTGTTGATTGCCGACCAACTCATGTTGAAACGCAATTTCACAACTCCCGGACTGACTCAGGTTCAGGTTTTTTATCGTGACTTTCGCGCCCGCCTGCTGACCCTGGGACGTACTGACAGCTACCATGACCGCATTGGCCAGACGATTGAAGCTGAACTGACGCCGCCGGCAGCCGATCCGCCATCACGTTATCTTTACGTAGATGCCGCCGGGGTGCTGCATTTTGCCGACAGCTTCGATGACGTGCCTCTGGCCTATCGCGAAGGGGCCCAGCGACTGGCGGACTAAGTTCATGCGTGGCACAATGTGCTTCAGGGTGTGCCATAAATATCAGCACGGCGATCATTCAGGATGTTGATCTGCTCGCGATATTTGACCATCTCGGCAAAGTCACACTCGGCAATCAATTCGATATCCTCTTCTTCGGCGGCAGCAAGAATATTTCCAAGCGGGGAAATGATGCGACTGAGACCACAAAAATCCAGCTTGCCCTGAATCCGGCAGCAATTGGCGGCAACGACAAAAAACTGGTTCTCAATAGCACGGGCACGCAACAGCGTCTGCCAGTGTTCCCCCCGTGGTTTCGGCCATTCCGCTGGTATACAGAGGATCTCGGCGCCCTCCAGAGCCAGTTTGCGAAAAAGCTCCGGAAATCGCAGATCGTAGCAGATAGCAACCCCGATATTGCCGACACTGGTTTTCACAACCAGACTCTTGTCACCGGCATGCAGATATTTATCTTCTCTCATGGTGGAAAACAGATGGAGCTTACGATAACTGCCGATTATCTCTCCTGTGTCGACAACATAGGCCGTATTGTAAAGCTTACCGTCAGTCAACTCCGGCAGACTGCCAACCACGACAAGGCCAAGATTCGCCGTTTGTTGCCGTAAATCGTCGAGAATAGCGGGCGTTTCCGTCGCCAGTTCAGCCAGATGTCGATAATCGTAGCCGCTACTCCACATCTCGGGCAGTACAGCCAGTTGAACACCCCTATCTGCGATGCTGCGCAATGCCGTGAAGACCTTGTTGCGATTAACTGCAATATCGCCCACTGCAATGTTAAATTGCACCGCCGCTACCAAAATCTTACGATTCATCTTGCCTCCGCAATAACAATGTTTTAATTTCTACAGCCATTGTCTCTGTCTGGACTGAAATGCGGCCGATTATAAAAAATGTTATTGCCGTCGGCAAGGGCAAAGAATCCGACTTTTGACGGTTTTTTTCGGTTTTTATTGACACCGATCGAGGCTGTGAATAGTCTTAACCGCGTTTTCTTTTTCTTATACACCCGTTTGGTTTCATTCTTGCAGAAAAAATTGGTCGCTATCACGGATAGCTGAATCAGCGATGCTCTTTTTTTTTCAGTCGATTTTTGTGTCGGTTGCCTCGTGTCAGGCAACCACAGAACATGGGTCCAATCAATGATAAGCAGGCTTGTAACTTTTGTGATTCTGTTTGTGTTCTGGATGCTGTTGTCGGGCATGTTTGACGCGTTTCACCTGTTTCTGGGTATTCTGGCTTCTGGGGCAGTGGCCTGGTTTTCAGCGCACCTGCTGTTTCCCACGGGGACAGTAACCTTCAAAGCAAGCTCCCTACTGGGAATGCTGCTGTATCTACCGTGGCTGCTCTGGCAGATATTGCTTGCCAACCTGCAGGTTGCCAGAATCGTCCTCCATCCGCGCATGATGGAACTGATCAACCCGCAGATTGTACGCTTTCAAACCCGCCTCAAGACACCATTTGCGCGCGTTACCTTCGGCCAGTCGATTACCCTGACGCCCGGAACCATCACTATCAATATCGACGATCAGGAATTTACTGTCTACGCCCTCACCGACGACACGGCAGAGAGCCTGCCCGGCGAAATGGAAAACCGCGTGCTGGCGGCGCTGGAAAAGGAGCAACAGTGATGCACACCTTTGTTCTTGTCGTCGCCGTGCTCCTGTCCCTGATGATCTTGTTGACGCTCTATCGCGTCGTCTTGGGACCAACAGTCCTTGACCGGATTGTCGGGCTGACGGTTCTCGGGGCCAAGACCACGGTCCTGCTGCTGCTGATGGGGATACTGTTCAACGCTGTCGACATGTTTGTCGATATCGCCCTGTCATACGCCCTGCTTAATTTTATTGCAGTGCTGGGCGCCACTCGCTTCTTTTTACGGCGCCGCAGCGTCAATCTTGAGGATGAGAGGATAGCCAGGGAGGAGGTTCAGCAATGATGTTGACTTTTGTCGTTGTTTTTTTGCTATTGGCGGCGCTGTTTTTTTTCGCCGTCGGCACCATCGGCATCCTGCGTTTTCCCGATTTTTATACCCGTCTCCACGCCGCGGGGAAATGTGACACTCTGGCCAGCATGCTGGCCCTGCTTGGCATTGCCCTCTATGCCCTCAATGTCTTTGAATTTGCAAACCTGCTGACGGCCGTGAAAATTATGGCGATCGCCATCTTTATCTGCATTGCCAGCCCCACGGCAACCCACGCCATTACCCGCGCAGCGTTGGCAACGGGGGTTGAGCCCTGGATGCGCCCGGAGAAACGTAAATGATCTGGCAAGTTGATCTGATTTTTCTGACCATGCTCGTCATTTGCGCCATTGGCGCCATCACGGTGCGTGACCTGCTCAGCGCTTCACTCATTTTTGGGGCCTACAGCTTCCTGATGTGCCTGCTCTGGGCCGGCATGGGAGCCGTCGATGTCGCCTTTACCGAGGCCACTGTCGGTGCCGGTGTCAGCACTATTCTGTTCATTGCTGCTATTTTTCGTACCAGCCGAAGGAGTAAGGATTGAAACTGTTCGCACTGATCGCCACATTTCTGACCGGCGCCCTCTTGCTTTACGGCACGGCTGACTTTCCCGCCTGGGGTGATCCTGAGTCTCCG